>JASGEW010000037.1:0-15679 GCA_047606125.1 Niabella sp.
ATTGAACAACTGTACCCATTTCAGCATTTTTAAGTCCTGATCATCCAGCAAATGCTCATAGGCGCCTTCCCTGTGCCATGCGTAAAATGAATGGTAGCGCAGCATATACAATCCTTCCTGCGGTAAATAATCCTTCAACAACTGGTACACATATTCATCGTGCCCCCAGGACATATTCACATTTTTCAAGCCACAGTTAGGTTCATAAACACCATACTTAGTATTATAGGCGGGGTTATAATAATCGGGGTTTTCCGTAAAAAATTCGGGGTACACTACTTTATCGGAATAAGCGCACCCTACGGGATAAGTATCGCCTACCACCGCCCATTATGGCTCACCAAAAAGGCATAATACCTTTCCCATATCATGCATTAAGCCTACCAGTACCATCCAATCGGGGTGGCCGTCGCGGCGAATAGCTTCTGAAGTTTGAAGGAGGTGCTGAAACTGATCAAGGTCTGTATCCGGGTCAGAATCATCCACCAGCTCATTCAAAAAGTCAAAAGCCGCCCATACCGGCATTTCTTTCTTATTGAACTGCAAAAAATTATCTTTCTTTTCTTGTACAAAATCGTAAGTCTGGTATTGATGATTAAGAAAAGAAAATATTCCGCTGGTTTTCTTCGATCGTGCGTGCGAAAACTACCAGGCACCTAAGGTCATTACCAATGATTATGAATGCGGGCGTATAGCTGCACAACATTTGATCGAAAAAGGCAGCAAACATCCCGCGTTCCTGTCTGCATCCGCATCACTTTCCATTTGCAATAAACGCTCGGCAGGGTTTATGGAGGTACTCACAGAGGCCGGCCTGAATCTTGCGGATTGCCAATACCTAATAGATTGTAACCGCAGCGATAACGAGATTACCCGGCAGCTTCAAAACCTTTTGCAGGAACATTCGCAAATTGACAGCATTGTGGCATCAGTAGAAAAAATAGCCATTTATACTTACCTGGCTGCGCTTACTCAAAACCTGCGTATACCCCAGTATCTGAAAGTGATCGCTTTTTCCACTCTTGAAACCGCATCCATTCTCAACCCGTCTTTAACTACTATCTCGCAGCCTGCATTTGAAATTGGTAAACAGGCCGCGTCCATTCTCTTCGACCTCATCGATAAAAAAAGAACTGCTGTACACAATGAATTTATCTTAACCCTCCCCTCTGTTTTAATAGAAAGAGTTTCTACGAGCAGCAATTGATCATCCTGATGATTAAAACAGGAGCGCTCTATACCCCTGTCACTTTTTGGCAACGCCGTCTGCAACGCCCAACTGTACAGGTTCCGGAGGATTAAGGTACGATTTAAGGTCGCAGCTATCTAATCTTTTAATACCTTCAACCACTTTAGCAGCATTCAGCCTGGCTCCTTCCAGGTTGGTATGCGTATGATCTTTTGGGAAAAAGCTGCTTACGGCATCAGCGCCTAACTTATCATAATCATCTGCAACCAGGCCGTTCAGGTCAACAAAGAAAGCCCCGGTTTGCGCGGCCACCTCTTTGGCCCAGAGACCATAATCCTTATCGGCCCGCTGCACTTTTCCATCTTTAAAGTTGTTGCGCGGAACGGGAGAACAGATGACAGGAATAGCGCCTTTTTCTTTAGCATCGTTTACATATTTACGCATGTACCAGCCATAAGTATAAACCGTCTCTTTCACTTTCCTGACAGGATTATAAATTTCCCTGCTTTCATTTCCGATCCCTTTTATTGTTCCTCTTGCACGGGCAGTATCATCCAGCGGGCTGCTGTCGTTATGGCCAAACTGCATGATAATATAATCCCCGGCCTTTAATGTTTTTAAAATATCATCCCAACGGCCTTCGGTTATAAAAGTGCGGCTGCTGCGCCCGCCGATTGCGTGGTTGCGCACTTCAATCTCAGAAGTATCAAAGTAACTGCCGATCACGCTGCCCCAGCCCCACAGCGCATCCATCCCCTTGCCGGTACCATTCTTTACGGTGGAATCGCCGATAATGTATAATACCGGTTTGCCGGGCTGCTTATTTACAAAAGCAGTCAGGAAAATAATCACCGCCAAGGCTATAATATTCTTTTTTGCAGTCTTTAAATACATAAATATTTTAATTTCTATTTAATTACTGTGTGTCTGTCCGCCGCTATGGATAAGCTGTAGTTAAAAATAAATAGAAACAGCTTATATATATTATTTTCTTTCCAATAAGTGATGTAAGGTGACTGGGGCCATGGCAAGTAGCGCCTGCGCGGATTTTACAGGTTCAAAACCCTAATGCTTTATTGGTTTGAAAAACGATGTACCCTCTAATGGACAAATTTCATTTCTTTAAGCCACTCTATGACAATTTCGGGCCACATTTTTGCCGAACCTGACTTCATATTTACCGTATAGCCGTGTCCGCCGGAGGGGAAGATATGCAGGGAAGCTGAAACCCCGGCAGCTTTCAGCGCCTCGTAAAACACAATGCTGTTCAGCGAAGGTACCGTCTTGTCATCATTACCATGTATTAATAATGCAGGAGGCGCTTCTTTAGTAACCCGGTTTTCATTGGAATAAGCATTAATCATTTCTGCCGACGGATGGGCGCCGACCAGCTGATCGCGGCTGCCTTTATGGGCAATGCCCTCCTTAAAAGAAATAACAGCCGAAACTAAAATCATAAAAGCGGGCTTAAAAGAATATTTATCAAGGCTGTCGCCAATCGCACTTACGTCTTCCAGGTGTGTTCCCAGGGTAGCGGCCACATGACCGCCCGCCGAGGTACCCGTAACACCCACACGTGCGCTGTCAATCTCCCATATACCGGCATTGGCCCGAATAATACGCATGGCCCTTTGTGCATCCTCAAGCGGAGCTTTCTCAGGATTGACCAGATCCCTGGAAGCAGGCAGCCTGTGGCAAAGCACGAAGGCATTAATACCTTTTGACTGATAATAAAGCGCTGTAGCATTTTTACTGTAATCCGCAGGCAGGCGCAAATAACCGCCGCCCGGAACAATTAAAACCGCTGCGCCCGTATTTTTTTCCTTAGGTGCCAGGTAAGCATATATCTTCGGACTTGTTGTAGTAAACAAATATTCCCCGACCACACTGTCCGGCAAATGCAGCCCTCTGCTGTCAGGCATTTTACCGGCAGGCCATAAAGCAATGGCTTGCTGGGCCGACACGTGATTGACTGAAAGAAACAAAAGAAAAGTGTATACTATTTTTTTCATCCGTAAATTTTTTATGTTTTTAATGGTCGAATGCCTGCACTCCGGTGCCAATGCCAGATGTTTAATTCATTAAAAGCCAATACCAATTTTTTAACGTCCAAAAGAAACCGAAGAGGAACCTCCCAAATCCAGGAGATTGCTCCGCCCCTCACTACGTTCCGGGCATCGGAATGACGACAACTTTATTGGTCATGGCCTCTTTGATTTTGCCTGCCTGTCGGTAGGTGGGCAAATAGATAACTCGACATGACGACAACCTTACTTGTACTTCGCCTCTTTGATCAGGCCCCTCCGGCGCTACCAAACCATTACCTGGTCCACCACCACTCCTTCATCCAATGCTTTAATTGATATGGTATGTTTACCGCTTTTTGCCAGTATATGACGGGTGCTGTGCCTGGCCTGGTTATACAGCACATTTACTTTCCATTCTTCACTCCTGCCTTTCGTGGCGTAATCCGCAACCTGTGCAAGCCCGTTATCGACCCGGATGGAATAGCGCATGCCCGATCAGCTCCCAGTTAACCAAATCTCCGCTATGATAAGCGTAATGAAATTTCCAGCCGAAATTAAACAACCGGTTTATACGAACACCCTCTTGCCGCTCCCGCGCTAAAAGGCTTATGGTTGTTAACAAACTAATGAAAACAAATGCTATTGATTTTCTTTTTACGATCATATTTTATTCTATTAATAACCAGGTTTAACAGGAAAAACATAAAATTCCCGGTCCCTGTTAAAATCTAACATCCATTGATCAATGACCACGTGATCATCTATAGCTGTAATCTTCAACGTATGTTTGCCAGGTGTAATGGTAAGATTAGTAGTTTTTATGGCTTGCCCGCGCAATACGTTGAGTTTCCATGCTTCTGTTCTTCCGTCCTCTTTGAAAGATATTACCTGAGGGTCCTGGCTATCAATCTGAACACTGAAACGAATATCGCCTTTATCATCAGGCTGGGTAGGAATAACGGCTGTGCGTAAAACAGCGGCACCGCCCTGCTCACTTTCAAACTCATAGCTAAGCGACATATCTTTTGGCAACGGCACGGCGTTCATACTATGTCCCAGCAAGTCAATTGGTTTAACAGTAAAGGACGACCCGGTAAAAGAGCAGGCATTTCGGACTATACACGATCTATCGCTTACAGCCTGCAGATCTGCGACGTTTTCCGTTCCTTTAACAGGAGCAAATTCCCTGATCTCCTTATCAGTAAGTCCTATCGGCAAAACCGGAGGGTTGAAAACATACAGATCGCGCGGATTGAAACACATGGAATATTTCCACTTTCCCCCTGCAAGCTCATTATTGTAGAAGCTGGTTAACTTTCGTATTTCGTAATAGGCATTCATGCTTTTGGCGCAGGCCGTCATAAGTTCTTTGTGCCGTTTCCACCGGTTTGCATCATAATCCCCTGAAGCAATTGAACGGGCGCGTTGCGCCTCGAGGATTTTTGCAGCCATCGCTGCTGCCGAAAAAACCGGGTATTTAACAGCTGCAAAAAGTGCATCTTTGCGGTTTGCCGGAACGAACTTTTCAGCTTCCGAAATGGCGTTTTTGATATTCTCATAATCAGATAAATACCTGTCTGCTTCGCTGCCAAATTCAGTAAAACTAAATGCTGCATCCTGTATGGGCGACATACCGCGCGGATATTTATCTTTATCCAATTCAATTTGGTTCCAGCCCATAAATTCGGGTTTGCGGATAGCGGTAAGACGGTAAAATTCGCGCATAGCAGGAAACAATTTTTCACCTGCCTCATTTCCAAACTCGCGTTTCAGCCAGTTTTCCAAATGCTGCCCAACCGTTTGCGCCTTGTTTATTGAATTAATATTCCATGCCATATCCAAAAACAATTCCAGGTCATAAGCCGCCGGTTTCAAATCGTGCACATTTACAATCCAAAGGCGACGGGCATTGTGATCGTAAGCGTTTTTCATTTCATAATAAATCAGTCCGGGTTGCGTAGTAGTGAGCCACATATAATCGTGCGGACGCCCCCAATAGCTCAAATGGTAATATACACCTGCTCCGCCGCTTCGCTTTTGTTGCTCGCTGTTGCTCAGCCGTGTGAGATAGCCGTAATTATCATCACACCAGGTAAGCATAATATCTTCGGGCACGTCAAGTCCGTTTTCATAAATATCAAGCACCTCTTTATAGGGTACAAACTGCTGGGGAATTTTTGTCAGATCCCGGTTTACATACTTTTGCAACAAATCGCGCTGGTCGTAAATTACTTTTTGCAGTGCCTCTGTTTTTTCGCGCATTGTTTTTACACCTTCCATTGAGCCATCGTGTTTGCCTCTCATACCAATGGTGAAAATGTTATCGTAACGATTTACTTCTTTCAGGCGCGCTGCCCAATAAGATATTACCGTTTTTTTGTTCGTGATATAATTATAACGACCGCTCTTTTTTTCATCCCATTCACCATTCGCGTTGCACATAAGCGGTTCGCAATGCGAAGTGCCAACTACAATTCCACAACTGTCAGCCACCTCTTTTGCTCCCGGAATGAAATAAAAAGGCGTGGTAATACCGTGCATTCCGGGCCAGATAGTATTTGCACGCAGACGCAGCAAAAGTTTAAAAATTTCTTTATACGCCTTCGCTGAAATCAGTCCGGCCTTTTCCTGTGGATCGAAATGCCGCCAGCTCCAGGGCTGTAAGGTCCAGTCTTCATCATTTAAAAATATTCCGCGATATTCAACCGAAGGATTTTGGAAGGTCTGAAAATCATCGGGCAGGATTAACACTGTTTTCTTTTCAGGCACGACATCGCCCCACCATATCCATGGTGAAACACCAGCCAGCCGCGACAGTTCGAGTATGCCGTAAGCTGTGCCGCGTGGGTCGCTGCCTACAACAAGCAGTTGATTGTTTGCAATCTTTATAAAGAAGGCCTCTTTTTTTGCTGCCAACTTATCAACAGGTACGCCCAGGTGTTGCAATGCTGCGGACCGCTTTTGATCAAACTGGATAATGCGGACTGTAGCTGATCGCTCATGGTCAGAAAATCGGGGAGCTACTCCTGTAACCTGTTGCAAATCGCCTTTCCACATATCGAGCGCCGTTTGTACCACAGGCGTAATATTTTCAGATATGGTATAAGTTAGCGGCCGTGAACTGTTATACCAGATAAAATCGGCAGCCGACAGAAAACCCACGGAGCATATACAGGCCACTGATAATAAAAAAAACTTTTTATCCATATCCTTTTATTTTACATTTTCCTTTTCATATATGATGCGGCCTCTTTTGAAGGATCACTGTTTATGTTATTTCACCAGTTGCTTATCATTCACGATTATGTTTTTCAGCCGAAGGTCTTTGATAAAATCAAGTGTAGTACCGGTTCCGCCCGAAGCGGTAATATCCAGGTTTTCCAGCATAAAATCAGAAAGCGTATATTGTTGCGAAGATTTGATATTTAGAAAATCATTGCATTTAACCGTGCTGTTGCGCATGGTAATATGGCGCGCAAAAGAGCGGGGCTCCGGTTGCCCTTTCAGATCGAAAAACTGTGTCCAGGGACTAACGGAAAGAAAATTGCGGGCGGTTCCTGTAATATCTTCCACCAATACGTATTCATGCTGCTGGGGCGTATCGGGGCGCATCTTCAGCAGCAGCACATAAGATGTGTTCTTTACGGTGCAACGCCGCATAATAACATTGCGGGTAAAAACCGATTCGCTGCCCAATGTTAATGACGGGCAGTTTTCAAAGGTGTTGTCTTCAACAATAATATTACGGTTGGCCCCGTTATTGGGATCTTTGTCGGCTGCAGGTCCCTTGCCTCCTTTCAGGCAAACCCCATCGTCGTTTACCGATATATAACAGTTTTTTATTAATACATTCTCACACACGTCCAGATCGATCCCATCGGAGCTTGGCGCGCGCACATTGCTTCCGTTATTGGTGCCCGCAAGGATGCGCACACCGAGCACTTTCAGATGCGCACATTTATAGTAATGCGAGGTCCAGAACGGTGAATTGATCAACTGTACACCCGATATCTGCACATTTTTACTATTCGAAACAAACAAGAGCCGCGGCCGCTGCTCGTCCATATTGGTACATTTGGGATTCCACTGGCGGCGCAGCCAGAATGCCTTCCAGTAGTTCAGTCCGTTACCATTAATAGTGCCCCTGCCGGAAATAGTAAAACCATCCAGGCCATCGGCATTGACCAAAGCAGCAAAATATTTCAGCGACTGCCCTTCTATCCGGGTGGTCACAACTTTAAAATCGGCAATATGATCGCTGCATTTGAGGATCGCTCCCTCTTCCAGGTATAAATGTGTCTGGGGTTTAAAAAACAGTGACCCGCTCAGGAAAACGCCTTTCGGAATAATAATGACACCCCCGCCCTGTTCAGCTGCTTTGTCAATAATTGCCTGGATATTTTCTGTTTGTACAACCGTACTATCGTTTTTTACACCATAATCCGTAATGATATACTTTTTGCCCATTGTACTGAGCGCAACAATACCGGTATCGGAGAACCAGGCGGGAACAGGTGTTCCATCGGGAAAAGTCTGTGCGTACAGGTTCCCTGCATTTTTGAAAACCGGTAAACTGAAAAATAACATTAAAAAGAAAAAGGTGCATAAAACTTTTTCGCGGTAAGACCTCACCCCCTCCCGATAGCAATCGGGACGCTCTCCTTTGAAGAGGGGCGTTAGATTGCAAAAAGGTTTTATGCACCCAACGAAAATAACTAAGTTTCTTTTTTGCATATTTTATTCTTAAAGTTGTTTAAACTCTTGTCTATATCAGAAAGATTCCTCCACTCGATACTAATAATCAATCGTCACTTCGAGCGCAGGGAGAAGTCTCTTTTTAATTTGTGGAGATTTCTCTCTTCTCCCGCTATCGCGGGATTCGGTGCCAATGACTGTGTTTGAGAACCAATTACATTGTAGTCGTCATTCCGACACCTGCGAAGCTGGCGAGGAATCTGCTGAAAAGAGGCAGACCCCTCACTTCCGCTTAGTGCGGAATCGGGGTGACGATCCTTTTTGTCATCCCAACATTGATTTTGCAACGCAAATAGATAACTCGAAAAGACGATAAAAAATTTTGTCATCGCTTCATTGATCTTGCACTGAAAATAATTTAGTCGGAATGACGTTCCCTTATGTTACTTCGCTTGCTCATAAAACTCAATTTCGATAATACTTAGGGAGCCTTTTGCATTCGCGTCATCTCTTGCCACGCCATCGCCTAATTTCTTTCCGCCCACTTCCACTTCATCATTTGTTTGCGTTGTTGCTACATCGGTGAGCTGTATTTTCATCCTTCTTCCCTGCACTGGTTTACATTTTATCGTGTAATAGCCCAGGGTAGGTTGTGTGCTGCCCTTAAATACCTCCTTGCCATCCACGGTAATAATCAGCGGGTAAGTTTTAGTACGAAAGTTATTTAGTTTTAAACTGACCTCGCCGACCGTTACAGCTCTGCCAAAATCATACTCAATCCAGGCATCAGATAATTTACCGGTATTCACCCAATCCGTACGCTCATTATCATCGTAGCTGCTGGCTGCTTTATCTTCATTAGCGCCTGCCTTTACAGATTTTACGAATATGTTTTTGCGCACAACGGTATAAGACGGTGTTAAAGGCGTAGCACCCCTTGCAAGCAATGACGGCAAACCTGCTGCCGGCAAGGATTCTGACAATCCGTCCTTCACCTGCACCGCTTCAGTTTTAAGCTGAATGCCCGCAGCTTTCAGGCCATCAGCAGCAGCATTAACAGTAATGACCCCGGGTGTGGTGGTGGAACGAATAAGAAAACGGTTAACGCCCCCCTCTACCGGAAAATCTTTTTTCAGGATATAATTGTCCGGCCCCATGGCCATACCCCCGCGCCACTCACCCGGCCCTTCTATTTTGTAATGAACCATATTTAATGCCGTGGGGCATCGGTCTCCCCCTGCATCTACCACTTCAACTTCTACCAGCGACATATCGTGCCCATCAGCAAGAAACGGCACCGGCCGCTTCACTTCGGTAAGGCGTAAAGCCGCCGGTTCGCCTGCTGTTCTGATCTCGTCTGTACAAACCTGCTTATTTTTTGTATCATAACCTATTGCCGAAATCGTTCCGGGCTGCCATTCAATATTTCTGAACGTAAAGATAAAGCCGTCGCTTAATTTGCCGTACCCCATCGATTTGCCATTGATCTTTAATTCCACCTTAGGTGCAGATGCGATCACATAAATATCTTTTCTGACGCCGGGCTGATAATTCCAGTGTCCTATAATATGCATACTGTATTTTTCCGGCACTACCCAACCGTCCCACATCACTTTATGAGCATAATAGTTTTGTTTTATAATACGCAGCGCATCCACTTCACCGCTCCTCCGGTAATTTTCTGCACCACGGTGATGGGTGTTGGTTTCCGACCACACAATGTTTACGCCGCCGCTGCTCACCCTGTTGCCGGTACCGGGCCGCTCCCGCCAAAACTCATACCAGCGCTTTACATTCTCCAGCGCATGCGAGTCCATATTGCGATTGTAAGGACGTGCATCCACATTTTTTTGAATAGTATTGCTTGCTGCCGAATGAAACGAATCGGGCCCGGCGCCATCTTTGTGATAAGGCGGGGTATATTCATCCCAATATTTACGGGAGCCTTCGTCGCGCGAGTATTCCATTGCCCAAACAGGTATGTGCGCGCTCTTATTCGTATAGAGCATTTCGCCGCCATATTCGGCCACCTTGCTATCGAGCATTTCGCGGCTGCCGATAGCCCTGCCACCCTGCGGGTCATAGGTATCGCGGATGGCTTTCATTTCCTGTATATGCGCTTCGCTGATACCGTGATTACCGCACTCATAAAAAATGATGCTTGGATTATTACGGTTATAAATGATGGCATCGCGCATCACCGCCTTGCGCTGCTCCCACCTGGTACCCTGCACATCTGCCTCTGCATCGCCTGCCGGCATTGCCTGCATCAAACCAACCCGGTCGCAGCTCTCCACATCCTGCCTGGCCGGGGTAATATGCATCCAGCGCACCAGGTTCCCATTGCTTTCTACCATCAATCCGTTACTGTAATCGCTCAGCCATGCAGGTACCGAAAGGCCCGTGGCAGGCCATTCGTTGGAACTGCGCTGCGCATACCCATGCACCATTATTACCCGGTCGTTCAGGTAAATCATCCCATTCTTAAATTCGGTTTTGCGAAAACCCGTTTTAGTAATTACTGCATCAACAGGTTTATTATCTGCCAGCAATGTTGTACGCACCTCGTATAAATAACCATATCCCCAGCTCCAGAAGTTAAGCCCCTCTGCCCGGGAGGAAGCCCTGATGATTTTAGTTTCACCAGCCTTTACAACGATCCTTTCACCCGTAAAAGACTTAATAGTTTTACCATTTATATCTATTATATCAACCGCATAAGTTACATTTTGAGATTGCCCGGTTTCATTTTTAATTTCGGATGAAGCATTAATAGTTGCGGCTTTGCTTTTAATATCAAAATCATCTGCATAAATATAAATGCCCGTTGTTTTTAAGTTTGAATACAAGGGCAGGGTTTGATAAAGCCTGGGAATAATATGCAAATACACGTTCTTTACGATACCGCCATAATTAGCATTAAAGTTTTTATCCTCCCACTGAAACTTAGTATTGGTGGCTCTTTCACGATAATCCCAGGAGTTATCGATCCGTGCGGCTATTACATTTTCTTTTCCATCGAACTGCACCATATCTGTAATATCAAAGCCAAATGCAGTAACGCCGTTCTCATGAAACCCAACCAGTTTGCCGTTTACATAAAAATCACCTGCCTGCCGGATGCCTTCAAACTCGATAAAAATTTTTTGCCCGCTGGCCGATGCGGGCAATCTGAAATGCTTGCGGTACCATGCAATGCCGGTTGACAGCTCCCTGATATCTTTTTTAAAAGCCTCATCCTCATTCCAGGCAGCAGGCAGTGCAACGTTTTTCCAGCCGTTGTCATTATAATTCACTTCTTTTGCCTCCGGTATATCGCCCAGCTTCAACAACCATTGATCATTGAAATTGTATTTACGCTGAGGAACCGGGTCCTCTGCCCGAACAGCTCCCGCCAATACTAAAAAAGAGCAAACAAATAATAATGAAAATTTTGCCTGGAACAAAAAAGATTGCTGCATACGTTAATTGTTTCAATCGTTTTATAAGATGGATTGCCAATGGGTAAGGCCGACCGAAGATAAAACACCCCCTGCTTTAAGTATCCTGTGCTGTCCTGTTGCCCTTCACCACGTTCCGGGCATCGAAATGACGACAACTTTATTGATCATGGCCTCTTTGATTTTGCCTGCCTGCCGGTAGGTGGGCACAGCAAATAGATAACTCGACATGACGGTGTATTTGATTGCTTTTCAATCACAAACATCCAAAACTCACGTTAAATACTATTCCATTACCGCTTTAACGGTATTGCTGTACGTAAAGGCACCGTTCTTTCCTACCTGTTTGATCCTTATATACAGGTTGCCGGTTTCACCACTCACCGGCACGCTTTTATTACAGGCGTAAAACGAAAAGCAGCTAACACCCGCAAACAGCAGCAGTAAGGCATAAGCCCCTCTTTTTCTCCGGCCATTGCCTGCTCCTAAAAATACCAGCAGGGCAGTTGCTGCAAAACCTCCTGCAGCGTCTGCTCCCTTTACAAAATCGTACTGGAGGGATTGGGCAGAAGTGCCATTGGTAGCTGCAGATTGCAGGGTACCTATGTTTGAAAAAGAGCTGCCATCTGTAGAAGCTTCAATCTCAAAATAGCTGTTATTTAATTCCGCCAATGTTGCCCAGGATACATTTAAGGAACCGCTTTTTATATAAGCGCTTATATCGCCAAAAGTCACCTGCGATACCGCATCCCCCACCAGGTACCCCATACCGGAGGCAGACAGATAAGATGTATTTGCTGCCCTTAGAAAATTGATAGCAGGCAGACTGCCATCAGCCTGCCTGGAAAGGGTGAGCTCGGCCACATCCAGACTTACAAAATCAGCATCCGAAAGGGTTAGTACCGTTGAATCTGTATTTAAGAAAGTATTGTTTTCAATGGTGCAGGCGGACTGGTTTACATTATAAATATCCCCGCCGGTTGATCGGGGCAGGTAAGATACATTGTTCCTGATGATATGATCGTAGCCCGGTACATTGGTAGGCGTTTCTTCTTCTTTGGACCTGTTGGTCATATCGTAATTGTAAGGATTTCTATACGCCGTATTATTTTTAAAAGTTACTCCGCCCAGGTGGTGATTGGAATAAAAGCCCCGGTTTTTATTATAATAGGCCAATGAATGCTGTACCAGATGTGTGGGAACCGTATTATTGGTGATCAGGGCCTGCTCTGCCGTGCTTAATGTGCTCATACCATAACCCCCGGCCTTAAAGCCGGTTCCGTCTCCTGCTGATACCAGGTTCCCGTAATCCGGGGGTTTGTACCCATTCAAAAAAGACCAGCAGCTATCAATGGTTACTACTGTAAGGGCTCCTATAAAATCAAAACCATCATCGCTGTTATACCAGGCTCTGCATCCTTTAAATACATTGCCGGTGCTGCCCGTGGAATTGGGGTGCGCACCAAAGCCATCCACATTGCCACCGGCGCCACTTTCCGATACCGGGTCATAATTATTATACGCATCACAATTCAGCACCAGGTTATTAAATCCTTTCGTAAGATAAAAACCAATGGCCATCCCATCGTGCATGGCCAGGTTTTCATAAATATTATTATTGCCGCCTTCGTTGCGAAAACATTCTGACTGGGTATGGGTAGTAATGGTAACCTGTGTACCCGTTACTTCAAAGTTTTTAAAGTGCAGGTAAGATTTGGTTACATAAAATACGATCACCCGTTTTCCTGAAGGCTTTATTTCGGAAAGATCAAAAACAGGCCGCTCGCCGGGATAGCCCCAGTAATATATTCTTTTAGAAGCGCTGCTGCCGTTTGTTGCCATTTTAAATATATAGGTCCAGGTAGTGCTGCTGGTATCATCCATCACCTGATCGGCAGTTATTTTATAAACACCGCCCCGTATATACACCGTATCGCCTGCCGCCACCAGCGACTGGGCTTTACCTAAAGTTGCGAACGGGGCATCGATGGCGCCGGTATTTGTATCGCTGCCTGTGGTGGCCACATAATAAGTGGCTGCATAAGCAGGGGAAAAAAGAAAAATAAGCAAAATGGTATTAAGGATTTCTCTGTAGTTCATACGGGTTTATTTTTAATCGTTGAATAATTAAACGAGGTCTTCACACAAAGACTTTTATGCGTCACAGTTTGGTCAGGTTATAGTTTAAACGGCAAATACCATCCCTCTTTGCTCATCAGCTTCGCCCTTGCCGCAGCGGCATTGGGGTCGCCGTCTTTCAACAACTTCTGGTACACTTTATCGGCCAGAAAAGCCGGGTCGTTGCGCCTGCGCGCAATGCGCAGCAAATCGGCCCAGCGGGTTCCCTCAAAAGCGTTTTCTAATGCACCTTCCTGCAACAGGCCGTCTTCCACAGCGGTAAGGCTGTCGCTGGACGCCAGCACATAGTTTTGCAGGTTGGCTCTTCCTCTTACCCCCTGCCCCCTGTACCATACACCCCTGTAATAAGGCACACCTGAACTTCCGCTGTTCCTTGCATCAAAGTTGTAAGGATACGGATAGTCTAATGTATTTTGCCAGTTGGTTTTATCGGTAGCTGCAGCACTGTCGTAAGTGCCTACAACACCATCGTTGAATAACGCATAACCCAACTTATAGTATCCCTGGCGGTTGGCCGCCTCTGCAAAACGCAGGTGCAGGTGCGTGGCCCTGTACAAATACCAGTTGCCGTCTTTAACCAGTACATCCACAGGCAGCCCGGTGGCATAGTCTAAGTAATTGTACAGGTATTTCATAGCCACCAGTTGCCCGCTGATGGTTTGCGTACTTAGTAATCCTCTTGCATCGTAAGGCAAACCGGTGATTGCGCCGGAAGAATAGACTTTCTGCTGCTGGCTATTCCACAGGTCTACGATTTGCTGGGAGGGTTTTACCAAATAGCTGCCGCCCACAGGAGAAAACAGATCAATAAGCGAATCCACCGGCGCAAACTTATTGTCGTAAGGCAATGCCCATATACATTCATACGCCATATTTTTAGTGGTATAGGCGCTGTTAAAAATAGTGCGCCAACCCACATCATAAGTAAGCGCAGCAATGCTTCCTCCTAAAGTAGTAGGATAGTAATATACTCCAATGCCCGAGGGTTCCGACCCTGATGAGGAAGCTCCCCACCAGCTTAACCTGTATCTATCATAATAATCGGTTGCGGACGATCCTCCCGCGGTGGCCGTTTCCATCACTTCCCGGTAATAAGAAGCAGCCATATTGTAATTGCCTTTCCATAAATACAGATCGCCCAGCAAACATTTTTTGTTGATAAAAAACATAGCTGTGGGGTACGCATCTAAAGTAATATTTAAGGTACTGCCGGTGGCATAAGGTTCTTTGTAAGGGATGGCTTCGGTAAAATTTATCAGCGAGTCCAGCAGCGCATCAAAAGTAACTTGCGGAAAAAGGCTTTCGTTATTCACGTCATCCAAATTTTCCAAAGGCGAGGTAACATACCGCACCTGGTCGCCATAGTGGATGCCCAACTGCAGGTACAGGAAACTTCTTAAACAGGCAATATCCGAGTAACGCTGGTTATAATTGTCCTGGCTTATCTTTTTTTCCTGGTACATGATATTCAGGTTTTTCAATACATCGTTACAATTAATAATCACTTCGTAAAAAGGCCGCGGGCTGATATACGGGTTATCTTCTGTAACAGTGTGATTGCTGATTTGGCGCAGGTATTTATCAGCATTATCGGTATACTCCAGCAGGTCGGCCCGTAATTCATTTAAAACAACGTATTGTTTTGCAAGGCCCATAAACTTTCCGTAAATACCCATTACAGCAGCATCGGCATCATCTACGTTCTGGTAGGCCTGCGTATAGTCGAGATCGCTGCCGGAAGTTTTTTCCAGTATCTTTTTGCAACCTGTAAGCAAGCCGCCTCCCAACACCATCAGTATAATCAATTTTTTCATCGCTTAATATTTATTTTATTTCCGCCATGTATTTTTAATGTGTTTATAATCCCAGCCGCACGCCTATCATTACGCTTTTAAAGAGGGGATCCAATCCTGTGTCAATACCCTGTGCCAGCGGACTGGAAGACGCACTAAACTCAGGATCATACCCCAGGTATTTTGTAAACGTGAGCAGGTTGTTTCCAGACAGCGATACCGCTACATTTTTGAACGCGGATGCAGGTTTCAAGGGCACGTTATAAGTAAGGCATACCGAACGCAGGCGCAGGTAAGAGCCATCCTCTATCCACCGGCTGCTGAAGCGGCTGTTGCCCATAGGATCGGCCCAGGTAGCTTTAGGCATGGTGGTTTGCTGGCCATCTACCCGCCAGC
>JASGEW010000038.1:0-29098 GCA_047606125.1 Niabella sp.
TCTATTTGGCGGTGAGGAAGGGATTCGAACCCTTGGTACAGTTTAACCCGTACGGCAGTTTAGCAAACTACTGATTTCAGCCACTCATCCACCTCACCAAAAGGGATGCAAATATATAGGAAAAGTTCGAAGTTCAAACTTCACAGGTAAGTTTTTTTACACCGCTTACATCGCTGCAAGTTGCACTTTTTGATGAAGCTCAAGCACATTCTCCCTGAACATCGTATCGGTGTCCATAAGATCTTTTACTGTCTGGCAGGAATGTATCACCGTGGTATGATCGCGGCCACCAAAATGCTCTCCTATTGTTTTGAGACTATTTTTGGTAAAGGCTTTGGCAAGATACATAGTAATCTGACGCGCCTGTACGATTTCTCTCTTACGCGTTTTTTGCAATAGTTTATCGTAGGATACATCAAAGTAATCGCAAACCATTTTTTGAATAGTATCGATCGTTATTTCCTTGCTCGATGATTTAATGAAATTACGCAGCACCTTTTTTGCAAGCTCCAGGTCAATATCGCGGCGGTTTAAAGAAGATTGCGCCAATAAAGAAATCAATGCGCCCTCCAGTTCTCTTACATTGCTGTTAATATTGTAGGCAATGTATTTAACCACCTCTTTAGGCATATCGAGCCCATCGGCTTTCATTTTCCTTTCCAGTATTTCAATACGCGTTTCATAATCAGGTATCTGCAGATCTGCGCTCAGTCCCCAACGGAAGCGGCTCAGTAAACGCTCCTGTACGCCGTCCAGGTCTTTAGGAGATTTATCAGACGTAAGGATCAGCTGCTTTCCGGATTGATGTAAATGGTTAAAAATTGCAAAAAACGCATCCTGCGATTTTTCCGCCTTGCTAAAAAACTGAACATCATCAACAATCAGCACATCTATTAACTGGTAAAAATGAATAAAATCATTAATGGCCCCGTTACGACTGTGATCCATGAACTGGTTAATAAACTTCTCGGAGCTTACGTATAAAACAATTTTATTAGGATGTAACCTTTTCACCTCGTTACCAATGGCCTGAACCAAATGCGTTTTGCCCAAACCAACGCCGCCGTAAACCACCAGCGGATTAAACGAATTGGCGCCCGGCTTATCTGCTACGGTCTTTCCTGCACGCCTCGCCACCCTGTTGCAGTCGCCTTCTATATATGCATCAAATGTATAGCCCGGGTTCAACTGGGGATCAATCTGCATTTTTTTAATGCCGGGAATGACAAAAGGGTTTTTAACAGTATTATTAATCACGAGCGGAAAATCCATTTCATTATTAGAATAGGTTTTGTACCCCGTACCCGTTACGTCCACTGTGAGCGGTTTATTCTTTGTATTACCGCTGTCTACCATTATCCGGTATTCGAGCCTGGCATCCTTACCAAGTTCACGCTTTAGGGTCTTAGCCAATAAATTTACATAATGTTCTTCAAGATATTCAAAAAAGAACTGGCTCGGCACCTGTATTACAAGCACATTATTTTTTAAAGAAATTACCCGTATAGGTTCGAACCACGTTTTGTAATGCTGCCACTCTACTATATCTTTTATAATTTTTAAACAATTAGACCAAATCTTATCGGCATTTTTCTCCATTGAAACAGTGAAATTTATTTGGGTCAATAATTTGATTCTATTCTATAAGATCCATCCTATTGTAACAATTTCCATATAACAAAAAAAGTTACGACGGACGGCGAATATCCACATTTATTCAACATAAAAAAAATAATCCCACACATTTTTTTTACAATGCACAAAATAATTTTCTCACAAACAAAACATTTGGAAAATATTCAACGCTCAGCACAAAAAATTATAAAAAAAGAAGCCGTATGACTTGATTCTTTGGCAAAAAATTCTATATAGATGAACCTTGCTCATCTGTATAAAAACAAAAAAACCCTTTACCGTAAAGGGTTTCAGAGCTTTATGTATAAAAAACAAAAGATACATGAAAGCGGTTACCCGTCGCCACTAATCGGCAACATCTGGTTTTATTTTTTAGTTTTGGCTGTTGGTTTTGAAGCTGTTTTGGGTGCTGCCTTAACTTTTGAAGCAGCAGGTTTTTTGCTGCTTTTCAGCGCTTCATCGATAGCTGCTGTTAATAAAGCATACGTAGGTTTACCCTTTACAATAACATCGTTCACAAAAAAAGTTGGCACCTCTTTTACCCCCCTGTCAAGCCCTTCTTTAAGATCATCCTGTACCTGCCATCCGTAAGTTCCGTTCACCAGTTCTTCAAGGAAATTCTTATTCTTTACGCCCGCGTCCTTGGAATGAAGTTTCAGGCTGGTGGTACCCAGGTTTCTTCTGTTTTGAAACAGCATATTATGCATTTCCCAGAATTTACCTTCCTGCGCTGCCGCAATTGCTGCTTCAGCAGCTTTAAGGCTTCTCTGATGTATTCTTGTTTGCGGAAAATGACGAAAATTAAATTTCACTTTACCATCATAATCGGTCAAAATCTGCCTTACAACCTCGTTAGCCTTCGCACAATCTTCACTTTCATACTCCCCAAATTCCATTAAAATAACAGGAGCATCTTTTTTACCAACAAAGGTATCTTTCGGTTCTAAAATAGGTTCGTCGTCTTTTTTTACGCTCATAAAATTTAAAAATTTAATTGGCACGGTATTTCATTGCTCATCCTTTTTTCACACAAAAACAACACACAATGAAAAAAGCGGTTGAAGATAATTTTTTTTTTGAACTAACAAATTTTTTCTTAAAAAAGTCCGGTTACTGACTGATTTTTTTCCGGTTTATTATTAACAATGAGGCAGTTTTATGTCAACGCCATTCTCCTCACTCCCTGCCGATGGGCGTGCCTGGAATAACGAACTCAAACAGCCTCATTACTCATTTTTATTAAACGGACTTCCCTTTATAAAATTTTATCTATCGGGCTTTTTTACCCTGGTATCCTTTGCTTCGTTACGGAAAACCATGGTATTGTCAAAAACATCAACCAATATAGGGCGATCCCGGTTAATATCTCCCTGCAGGATGCGCTTACTTAGCTGGTTTACAATTTCTTTTTGTATCAACCTTTTCAGCGGACGGGCGCCAAACTGGGGATCGAAGCCCTGGTCGGCCAGGAACTCCAGTGCATAATCACTAAATTCCAGTTTTATACCATTTTCGGCAACCAGTTTTTCCAGTGCTTTTAACTGAATTTTTACGATACCAATAATATCCTTTTTCAAAAGCGGGTGGAACATGATAATTTCATCCACTCTGTTCAGAAACTCAGGACGAATGGTCTCGCGAAGCAGATTCATTACCTCAACCCTGGCTTTTTCTGCGGCTTCATCAACAGTTTTCTCTGTCACATCTTCAAACGCTTCCTGTATAAGGAGGCTGCCTATATTGCTGGTCATGATGATAATGGTATTTTTAAAATTCACCACCCGGCCCTTATTATCGGTCAACCTTCCATCGTCCAGCACCTGCAACAATACATTCCATACATCAGGATGCGCCTTTTCAATCTCGTCTAAAAGCACTACACTGTAAGGTTTGCGACGTACCGCCTCGGTTAACTGGCCACCTTCATCATACCCCACATACCCGGGAGGCGCACCCACCAAACGGCTTACGGTATGCTTTTCCTGGTATTCGCTCATGTCAATACGCGTCATCATGCTTTCATCATCAAACAGGTATGCTGCCAAAGCTTTTGCCAGCTCGGTTTTACCTACACCTGTTGTACCCAGAAAGATAAAGGACCCGATAGGTTTTTTAGGATCGCTTAAACCGGCACGACTGCGGCGGATGGCATCTGCCACTGCTGTAATGGCTTCCTCCTGCCCTATTACCCTTTGATGCAGATGTGCTTCCAGGTGCAGCAGCTTTTCCCTGTCGCTTTGAAGCATTTTACTGACTGGTATACCCGTAGCTTTGGCTACGCTTTCAGCTATATCTTCAGCATCTACCTCCTCTTTCAGTAACCTGTGCTCCTTACTCTCGTGAAGCTCCTTTGTCAATGCAGTAATATTGGCCTCTTCTTCTTTTATTTTTCCATAACGGATTTCCGCAACTTTACCATAATCACCATTCCTTTCCGCCTTTTCTGCCTCCACTTTTAAATCCTCTATCTTCGCTTTTCCGTTCTGGATCTTTTCCACCAGCTCCTTCTCCTCCTGCCATTTGGCTTTAAGGGTATCGCGCTCTACAGACAGGTTAGCGATCTCCGTATTTAACTGTTTCAGCTTATCATCGTCATTTTCACGTTTGATCGCTTCTCTTTCTATCTCCAACTGGCGGATGTGCCGGTTCAGCCTGTCCAACTCTTCAGGCATGGAATTCATTTCCAGCCTTAGCTTGGCAGCGCTTTCATCTATCAGGTCGATCGCTTTATCCGGTAAAAACCTGTCAGTAATATATCGGTTTGAAAGCTCAACCGCTGCAATGATCGCTTCATCTTTAATTCTTACATGATGGTGCGTTTCATATTTATCTTTCAAACCCCGCAGTATGGAAATAGCGTCATCTACAGATGGCTCATCTACCATTACTTTCTGGAACCTGCGTTCCAAGGCCTTATCTTTTTCAAAATATTTTTGATATTCATTAAGAGTGGTGGCGCCAACAGCCCTTAATTCCCCGCGCGCCAAAGCCGGTTTTAAAATATTGGCAGCATCCATAGCACCTTCCCCGCCACCGGCGCCTACAAGCGTATGGATCTCATCTATAAATAAAATAATCTCTCCTTCGCTGCCACTCACCTCTTTCACTACCGATTTCAGGCGTTCTTCAAACTCTCCCTTATACTTGGCACCCGCAATTAACAGTCCCATATCCAGCGCATAAATAATTTTGGATTTCAGGTTTTCCGGCACATCCCCATTTATAATCCGGTGGGCCAGGCCTTCCACGATAGCCGTTTTGCCCACACCCGGTTCACCAACCAATATGGGATTATTTTTTGTACGGCGGCTTAAAATATGTAAGGTACGCCTAATCTCTTCATCACGGCCGATGACCGGATCCAGCTTTCCCTGGCGGGCTAATTCGTTCAGGTTTTTGGCATATTTATTTAAAGCGTTAAATTCCTGCGAATCAGTTTGAGAAGAAACGGTACCTCCTTTTCTTAAATCTTTTATAGCAATGATCAGCCCTTTTTCAGAAAGACCGGCATCTTTAAGCAATTTTGCAACGGCATCATTTCCCTGAACAATGGCCAGCAGCAACACTTCAGGTGTTACAAATTCATCATTAAACTGCTTCAGGGCCGCCCCGGCACGTAAAATAACATTGTTCACGTCCCGGCTGATTTGCTGTGCCGGATCGCCACCGGTTTTGGGTAATTTGCCGATCAGTTCATCCAATTTCGAATTGACCAGGTTTATAGTAACATTATTCTTTTTTAGCAAAAAATCAACAGGCGAATCTTCCTGCTCCAGCAATGCTTTTAAAACATGCTCGTTTTCGATATTGGGATTTTGCGCATTGAAAGCGATCTGCTGCGCCTGCTGTATGGCTTCTGCGGCCTTTATTGTAAAATTTCCTAAGTTCATAATTAAGTTTCTTGTTTTAAATTTAATGCTTTTACCTGGCTTATGCCGATTTTAAAACACCAAATACCTGTTTGATCATCAAATCAAAATCCAAGCCGGATTTTCATGTAATGATGTCATACTCAAACACTTAAAAATGACTAAAGTGCAGCAACAGAAAGAATTATATGAAATTTTTACAGGCATTACGAGCCATATAAAATTTCTGTTAAGCAGAAACTTTCGAAGCTTTAACAGAAATGTCGCGGATATCCCCGAATCTCATCAGGGTTTCATCCAGTCTAAACAGGGGAATCCCGATTTCCATCGTACAGAAAAGCTGCAGTTCCTGCTTTTGTACCTGGCAATCGAATTGTTTTACAATGGTCATCACTTCATTCATCCGGGTATAATCAAATTCCAGCTCATGGCTTATCAGCACCGGTCGCCTTACCAGCGGTGTTACCTGCAATACCATGGCTGCAGCCGACTTGTAAGCGTTGATCAGGCCGGGAACGCCCAATAAAGTGCCTCCAAAATAGCGGATCACCACAATCAGAACATCCGTTACTTCCCTGCTATCAATTTGGCCCAGGATAGGTCTGCCCGCCGAACCGGAGGGTTCACCATCATCGCTCACACGAAACTGGTTATTATCCAGCCCCAGCCTGTACGCAAAACAATAATGGCTGGCCTTAGGGTATTCTTTTTTTATTTCTGCCAGTTTCAGCTTACAGTCTGCAAGGTTTTTTACAGGAACAGCTCTGGCAATAAAACGACTGCCCCTGTCCTTATATTCCGCAGTGCCGGGTATATCAATTGTATTATAATAATCCGATAGCTGCATATAAAAACTGATGATTTGTATTTTTGAAATAACGCACTTCGTCGGTAAGCAGGTTTGTGCGGGATAATAAAGATGCATCCTGTAACCGGGGCGCTGCCAGGCCATGCCCTGTGTATAGCTGATTATGGGTAATGATTCTCGTTTCGTCCCATAATCCGCTATCTATAAATAACTGCAACAGTTTTTGCCCGCCTTCTACAAATATGCTTTGAATATTTAAACTGAACAGCTGACGCAGCGCATCCCCGATCATATTTTTGGGATCTATCTTCAGATAGATGATATTTTTTGCCACCGCGTCCTTTACAGTATTCAAAACCACTACCACATCGCTTATATTGAATAAACGAAGCTGTGCGGATACTTTTAAATTAGGGTCGAACACGATCTTCCCCGGAGGTGGACCAAACCAGTTCCTGTTATCTAACAGGGGATCGTCTTTAATGGCGGTATTAGCGCCAATCATAATAGCTGCCGTTTCACTTCGCCACCTGTGTACCAGCCTGTTTGTATAATCATTGCTGATGTACAATCGCTGATCTGTAGCGGAAGCGATATAACCATCGGCGGTTTGTGCCCATTTCAGGATCACATAAGGCCGCTTATACCGGTGAAAAGTAAAAAAGGCTTTGTTCAGGCTGACCGCTTCCTGCTCCAAAATACCTACTTCAACCGATACTCCCGCGGCTTCCAGTTTTGCGATCCCCCTGCCATCTACCTGCTCAAAACTATCCCTGCACCCGATCACTACTTTCGGGATCTTATGGCTGATGATAAGGTCGGCGCAGGGCGGTGTTTTACCATAATGGGCGCAGGGTTCCAGGGATACATATAAAGTAGCTGCCGGAATCTTATCTGCATGGTTTCGTAAAGCATCATTAATACAATGCACTTCGGCATGAGGTGCTCCATATTTTTGATGATATCCCTCGCCTATGATCTGATCATTATACACCAGTATAGCGCCTACCATAGGATTAGGCGCTACGTTGCCTGCGCCCAGTTGAGCCAGCTGGAAACAACGCTGCATATATCGCTCATAGTACCCCTTGTTCATTTTTTGCAAATGTAAATGAATTAAGTTTGTAGCATGTTGCTCAGAAATCTGCAGAAAACTTTTACGGATCAGCTTCAGGGCATTTATGATGCTGAAGAAATTCAGAACATCTGGCGCCTGGCCATAGAAAATATTACAGGGATCGATATAAAGAATCATCATACCCGGCAATTCACCCCGGATGGTTGTTTTGTGAAAATGATCACAGAGATACAGGAGCGCCTGAAAAAGTACGAACCAATACAATATATATTAAATGAAGCCTGGTTTTATGATATCCCGTTTTATGTAAATAAACAGGTGCTGATCCCGCGCCCCGAAACTGAAGAACTGGTGGACTGGATCATTAAAGAAAATGCAGACAGGAAAAACTTATCGGTACTTGATGTGGGAACCGGCAGCGGCTGCATTCCCATCATTTTGAAAAGAAAAATGTCTTCAGCAAAAATATATTCATGCGATATCAGCAGCGCGGCTATTGAAGTCGCTCAAAAAAATGCGCAAAAATATAAAGCGGAAATCGGTTTTATAGCGCTCGATTTCCTGGATGAAAAAAGCTGGGGTTCCCTGCCACAGGTGAACATTATTGTAAGCAATCCTCCTTATATACCCGAAAATGATAAAGCGCAGATGCACCAGAATGTGCTGCACTATGAGCCCTACAATGCGTTGTTCGTAGATAATAAACAGCCGCTTATTTTTTATGAGGCCATTGCCAATGCCGGGAAACAGCTGCTGACAGCGCAAGGAACGATTTATGTGGAAATACATGAAGCGCTGGGACCAGCCACTGAAACATTATTTAAAGATTCAGGATACCATACAACACTGAAAAAAGACCTGCAGGGCAAAGACAGGTTCATTAAATGCATTAAGATCTGAAAAGAATTATTTCCCGTAACATCTTCTTATTTCACTTTCATTTGTTAGAAACAAACAAAAGTATTTGATATTAAAAAACAAAATAGTATTTTTGTATCAAATAATAAATCCAATGATAGCGCAAAGCCAGATAGCAGAAGTTATAGAAAGCCAAAATAAAATCTGGCTAAAAAAAGACGGCAGCATACAACGTGAAAAGCTTTCTAAAATAAAGCTACATAAGGGATTTGCAGGTATGATCACCGGCATACGCCGCTGCGGAAAAAGCACGCTGATGAGACAATTATTACCTTCGGTTTCGGGAAAATCGTTGTTTTTAAATTTTGAAGATCCCCGTTTAGCAGGTTTTGAAAAAGATGATTTCAGGCGATTAGACAACGAACTAAAAACAAGAAAAATAAACAATTTATTCTTTGACGAGATACAAATACTGGAAAGCTGGGAATTGTACATACGGCAAAAACTGGATGAAGGTTTTAAAGTTGTAGTAACAGGGTCAAATGCCACATTGCTGAGCAAAGAACTGGGAACAAAACTCACCGGGAGGCATTTACCCACAGAGCTTTTCCCGTTTTCATACAGAGAGTTTTTGCGTTTTAAAAAACAAAAGGAAAGCCAAAAAGCGGTACAATCTTATTTACAGGAAGGCGGTTTCCCCGAGTTTTTGAAGCTGCAGGAACCACAGATCCTACAACAATTGTTAGATGACATATTATATCGCGACATAGCAGTAAGGTATGGCGTGCGCGATGTGGTTTCGCTACGGCGTATGGCGGTTTACCTTATCTCCAACATTGGCAAACCGGTTTCGGCAACGAAACTGACCAGTTTGTTCAATATAAAATCAACCAGCACGGTTTTGGAGTATTTCTCGTACCTGCAGGATACTTATTTAGTTCAGTTTGTACCAAAATTCAGCTATTCGGTGCAGGCCCAGATACGCAATCCCAAAAAAGTATATGCCATAGATCTGGGCTTGTTTACACATACTTCCATATCCTTTACAGAAGAACACGGCAGGCGCCTGGAAAACTTAGTATATCTGCATTACCGCCGTTTAGGCAAAGAACTGTTTTATTTCAGCGAAAAAAAAGAATGTGATTTTATTGTATCTGAAAAAGGAAAAATACAGGAAGCTGTACAGGTTTGCTACGAAGTAAACGAAGACAATCTGGAAAGGGAAATAGCAGGTTTAACAGAAGCACTTGATTTTTTCAAATTGAAAAAAGGAACCATTGTAACGCTGAACCAGCAAGATGTATATCATGTTAAGAATAAAGAAATAACACTCTTACCTGTCCGTAAATTAATAGTATAATTGGAATACGAATTGAAGATGTTTTCAATAAAGTGGACGTAAGAATCGAAAAGTTTATTATAACAGATCGCCCTTTTAATGTTTTAGCACGTCGGGCATAAATTTTTTACTCTGCTCAATAGCGTCCATGATCTGATCCGTTATCTGCTGCGCAGAAGCATTATAATCAATTTCAAGCGGCTCCTTAAAAGTAACCGTTAACAAGGTACCCCGTTTCTTCAGGGTCACCCCGGTTTTATTAAACGCTCTGGAAAAACCATTGATCACCACTGGTATTACAATAGGTTTATGGTGTTTAATGATTAATGCCGTCCCTTTCCGCGCCGGCGCATAAGGGGTAGTGGTACCCTGCGGAAAAGTAACGATCCAATTGTTTTTTAATGAGCGTTCAATTTTACGGGTATCGCTGGGATCCAGGCCCGAACGCTGTTCTTTGCTGCTTTCATTCCATGTACGGCGAACCGTAAGTCCTCCGGCCAAAAGAAACAGGCGGCTCATCCAGCTGCTTTTCATCGTTTGCTCAGCCGCAACATAATTGACATTTGTAAAGGGATTTAAAAAATAATAAGGGACGCCCAGCCGGTCCTTTTTTTTCCATTTTACAGCAGAAAAAATATGGAATAATGTGATCACATCCATAAAATAAGTCTGGTGGTTGCAAACAAACAGTACATCGGATTTCGGGAGCCGGCTCAGGTGCTCCCCCCCTTTTATCCTTAACTTATTTATTACAGCAATACCCGGATAGGTAGACAGGCCTACCACCAGGTGCACCAGCTTTCTTACCACATTTGTTCTCTTAATCCTGTTAATCAATTTACTCATTCAGGCAGGCAAAATAATAGTTTAAAATAATGATTTAATATTTAACCCCGTTTTTTTTATTTTTTAGTGTAGCCATAGTCCACCTTAATCTAACCTTAATTTATTAACTTGAGACATTATGAAAGTACTGGAAATTCAAAATAATAAGCCTTCCAAAAAAAAAATACTATACCCGGTTAATACCGAATTGGCCAACTACCTGGTTCGCCAGGGGCGGGAAGTACGGCTGCCTGTGTCGCATAAAGACCTGCTGAACTTTACCTGGTCAGTTCCCATCAAAGACGTTCATGGAAACAGCACTTATTGGGAAAAAGCTATCTATGATAAGCGCGATTGGGATTATCTTCGGGAAGGGCTGGTGAAAATCTATGCTATTCTTAAAACGGAAGGCGATATGAGTTTTGCCGACCAGTTAGATGTAGAACGCATAGATTACTGCTCTTTTGGCAATTCCCTGCCTTTTCGTATTCGCATTATAAACAAATTCAATTCCAATTTCGATCATTATTATATAAAAATAACCGACGCGTCAAGAGTGTATGGGCTGGAGCTGGAACATTTCCTGTCACCCAATAGAATTACTTTTTATACCGACGGAGGTACACTGGTTGAAGAACATATACCCGGTCTTGCAGGCGATGTGTTCTTAGATCAATACCTTAACAAAGAGGAAACCAACAAAACACGACTCGCAAAAGAATTTGTAAAATTCAATGAGCGTTGTTTTGTCCGACTGCTGGGCGATATGCGCGCTTATAATTTTGTAGTGGTTGCAACCCCGGATATCGAGAGTTATCAATACCGCATCCGGGCGATCGACTTTGATCAGCAATCTTACGAGGGTCGTAAATATTTATATATGCCGCAGTTTTTTAAAGAAAACAACATGTTTGTGCAAACAGTTTTACAGCATCTCAATTCCGAATCAATAGAGCAGTATAAAGCAGAGGAAAGATCGGCAATGGCTTTCAGGGTGGCCGTTACCAGGTTCCGGTTAATGGAACTGCTGAACATTATGTCGCGGGATACGGTAGCTCCAGCCGAAAAACTGGAATTATTGATCCGGCAGCTGAACGAACATTTCAAAACAGAAGCATTTAACAGGTGTAAATCAATGGGACAGGTTTTGAAGCTGCATTTAAAATATATGCTTCGGATCAACCTGAAATTAATACAGGAAAAAACGAGCAATCTTGCCAGGAAAGGTATTATTAAAAATCTTTAAGAGTCCATTTTTTATTTTATCCGAATGAACAGACTGATATTAATAATAATTACGCACATCATCTGTACAGAAACATACAGTCAAACCCTGCCCGACAGTGCCACTCTTAAAAAAGTGGTTGAAGACAGTATTTCACCCTACGGCTATACCGGTTTACTGAAAAAATTCAACGATTCACCCGAATTTTTATATCCCAGCGAAGGGCGCATTCTCTATTATGGTCAGGTTTTTGCCCCTGCATACCGTGCCTTCAGCTCCCTGTTCCTTAACAGTGCCTTTAATGAACTGGCTAATAAAAGAAATTTTGAAGCCGCAATACAGGAAGGGGAAAAAATTTTATTAACAAATCCTGCCAGCCTTAAAGTATTATTGGTATTGTTAAACTGTTATGCCGAATTAAAGAAGGAAAGCGATGCAAAACTTACCAAAACAAAACTGGACCTGTTGCTGGCTTCTATTTTGGCGGTGGGAAAAGGAGATTCCGATTCCACTACCTTAAAAGTAGTTAGTGTGGAAGATGAATACGCAATAATGGCGATGCTGGGCATTAAAGGAAAATCAAGAAGATCCATCGCTGGCAAAACGGGCTCCTTTGTAGACAGATGGTCCATAAAATATAACAAAGAGAACAGGGATTTTTTTGTAGAGGTTTTATATGCTTTTTAGGCTTATTTCAAACAGGTATATAGCCTTTTTCCTGCTCTTCTGCGTTCCTTACTCAAACAAGGCATCTCTTCGTAGTGGAAAATAGAAAAATCTGAAAAATGTTGCGCACACCCAAAAATAACCTTCGTGTATTTCTAACATAATATTTATCTTAGCGCCCCTGGTCAGTGAATTTTTTATTATTTAAACCAACTTAAAAAAACAATGAGCAAGTACACCGCCGGCGTATTGCACGGCAAAGAACTGGAAGCCCTTTACAATGATGCAAAAGACAATAATTTTGCCCTGCCCGCAGTAAATGTTGTAGGAACTGGCAGTGTTAACGCAGTTTTAGAAACGGCAGCAAAAGTAAATTCCCCTGTTATGATTCAGTTTAGTAACGGAGGAGCGCAGTTTTTTGCCGGTAAAGGAATGCCCAATGATAAATTACAGGCAAATATATACGGCGCTGTGAGCGGTGCGCTGCATGTACATACCGTAGCTAAATATTATGGCGTACCGGTTGTTTTGCATACAGATCATGCTGCTAAAAAATGGTTACCCTGGATCAGCGCCCTGATCGATGAAGGAGAAAAATTTTATAAAGAAAAAGGTCAGCCGCTTTACAGCTCGCACATGCTGGATCTTAGCGAAGAACCCATTGAAGAAAATATTGCTACTTCAGTTGAGTTCTTCAAAAGGATGGCTCCTTTGGGCATGAGCATAGAAATTGAATTAGGCGTAACCGGTGGCGAAGAGGATGGCGTGGATAACACAGATGTAGATAATTCCAGATTGTACACACAGCCCGAAGATGTAGCTTATGCTTACGAAAAATTAAGCGCTGTAAGCAATATGTTTACTGTTGCTGCTGCATTTGGTAATGTACACGGTGTGTACAAACCCGGTAACGTGCAGTTAACACCTGTTATTCTCGACAATAGCCAGAAATATATTGCTGAGCAGTTCAAAACCGGCAGCGATAAACCCGTTTACTTTGTATTCCATGGTGGCAGCGGCTCCGAGAAAGAAAAAATTAAAGAAGCGATCGGCTATGGAGCAATTAAAATGAACCTCGATACCGATATGCAATGGGCCTTTGCTGAAGGGGTTTTTGATTATTACAAAAAGAATGAAGCATACCTCCAGGGACAGCTTGGAAATCCGGAAGGAGAAGATAAGCCCAATAAAAAATATTACGATCCGCGCGTGTGGTTGCGCAAAGGCGAAGATTCTTTTGTAAAACGCCTTGAAATAGCTTTTGAAGATCTGAACTGCATCGGTAAAAATGCATAGGTAAATACATTTTCAGCAAAAGAGGCTATCAAAAGTCAATAATCGTCACCTCGACTTAAGATTTTGCCTGCCCACCCGCAGGTCCGACAGGCAAAATCAATAGGGTGATGACAAGAAGGATCGTCACCCCGATACGAAGTGAGGGGTCTGCCTCTTTGCAGCAAATTCCTTCCCGATAAATCATCGGGATCGGAATGACGATAAAAAAAATTGAGTCATCGCCTCGTTGATTAGGCCCCTATTACAAACATAGGATGACGACTTTTGACAACCTCTTTTTATTTTTTGCAAGGATAAAAATAGTTTTGTACTCATAAAATACTTCTATAAAAAGATCCCCGCTTTTTTGGCGGGGATCTTTTTACACTTTTTGCTATAGCAGAATAATCAGTTACAGATCATTACTGTCATCTTTTTTACCTTCAAGCACTTTTACTTCAACAGGTACCAGACCGTGGTATGTTTGGGCGATTTTCTGAAAGGCTGATTTACTTAGATCAACACGTCCCTTTAGACCCGGTGCCATCCGGTCATTTACAACCACCTGCACACTTTTGCCGGTTCTTTTATTAGTAACTAATAAACGTGTACCTAATTTATAAAGATTAGAAGCTGCTGTTAAAAGATAATCCCTGTAAATATCACCTGTTGCAGTTTTGCGGCCATTGAATTTACTGTGATAGTAAGAAGCCTTCTGCGTTGTAGTTTGAGCAAAACCTTTAGCATAACTAAAAATAAATGCAAAAAATAAAACGATCCATTTCTTCATGTGAGATATTTTAGTTAAACAATAAACGCTGAAAGTCCTCCTTTATTATACAGCGTTCTACCCTAACGTTATTTTACTTACATGCAAAATACGAATGCAAAGGTAAAAAACATTTCGCCGCTGAAACAGGAAACAAGCAGTCAATATGACTTTAATTTTTCATAAAAAACTGATTATCAATATGACAATTTTACAAAGCGAAGAACTTTTTTAAGAACATGCCCCTATTTAAAGTTTATTTATTTGTTCGAATCAATTATTAATTCTAATTTTCCATCAAATAATTTCCTATCCATATTTTACCGGTAATATCGCCCTTTTTGCAACAGCATCTTGATCTGTTAAATCACTGACGGACCGCATAACGCAACGCTTTTGCAGGATGCCGGATTTTTTCATTTTAAATTTTTTGTTATGACAGCTATTGCACAGCAAACAGCTGATTATTTTATAGATCTTGAAGACCAGTATGGGGCACATAATTACCATCCGTTGCCCGTAGTTTTAAATAAGGGTGCGGGTGTATATGTATGGGATGTGGAAGGAAAAAAATATTTCGATTTTTTAAGCGGATATTCCGCCATAAACCAGGGGCATTGCCACCCAAAGATTACAGCAGCTTTTATACGCCAGGCAAGCCGGCTTACACTTACCAGCCGTGCTTTTTATAACGATAAACTTGGCGTATTTGAAGAATATATTACCAGGTTATTAGGTTATGACAAAGTGCTGCCTATGAACACAGGTGTGGAAGCAGTTGAAACAGCCATAAAATTGTGTCGTAAGTGGGCTTATACCGTAAAAGGTATTGCTGAAAACAATGCTTCCATAATAGTATGCAATGATAATTTTCATGGACGCACTACAACAGTTATTTCTTTCAGCAGCGACCCTGCCTCTCTAAAGGATTTTGGCCCCTTTGGCGCAGGCTTTATTAATATTCCTTACAACGATACAGATGCCTTAAAACAGGCACTTGAAAATAATAAAAATGTAGCAGGTTTTTTAGTGGAGCCTATTCAGGGAGAAGCAGGAGTGATTGTACCGGACGACGGTTATTTAACGCAGGCAAAGCAACTGTGCAACCAGTATAACGTATTGTTTATAGCAGATGAAATACAAACCGGCCTTTGTCGCACCGGAAAAATGTTAGCCTGCGATCACGAGCAAATAAAACCTGATATCCTGTTATTAGGTAAGGCCCTTAGTGGAGGAATGATGCCGGTAAGCGCAGTATTGTGTAATAATGAAATCATGCTGACCATAAAACCCGGAGAACATGGTTCCACTTACGGAGGAAATCCCCTGGCCTGTGTTACCGCAATTGCAGCGTTGCAGGTGCTTGAAGAAGAAAATATGGCTGAAAATGCAGCTGTATCAGGCCATCTGTTCAGAGAGGAACTAAAAAAAATAAACACCCCGCTCGTCAAAACAATCAGGGGAAAGGGGTTGTTAAATGCTATTACAATCAATAGTCCGGACAAAAATATGGCCTGGGAAATTTGTTTAAAGCTCAAAGAAAACGGACTGCTGGCCAAGCCTACACATGGCGACAAGATCCGTTTTGCCCCACCCCTGTGCATCACTCCGGAGCAATTAAAAGAATGCATTTTTATTCTGGCTAAAACATTTAAGCATTTTGAATCGGAAACATAAGCAAGCATATAACTTTTTGCCCGCTTTTGTTGTGGGAGCAACCGAAGCGATTATTATTATCCTGGCCATGTTCTGTTTTCTGCTGGGCAAAGGAGTGGACCGCCTACCCGTTTTTCTTTATAGCAGTATTGCCATTATTTTTATAGGAACTCTTTTAGCGCTGGGCGCTTATTATACAAGAAAAGAAGAGCTGAAAAATGGAACTAATGAAAGCAAAATATTAAAAATATACCAGGCGCTTGATATTGACGACCATCTCAAAAAAGCAATGATAGCCGATACTTTACAGGAAAATGAAGTATGGGAAAAAGAATGGCAGCACGCAGGCAACGCAACCAGTAGTTTATCTCCTAAAAGCTATGCCCTTTCAATGTTTTCAGGGTTTGCTACAGGAGGAATAATTGTGTTGCTGAACAACCTGCTTATGCAGCTCCCAGATTATAAAGCATTGTTTTTACCTTTTGTATTGTTAAGCGTACTGGGCTATTTAAAATATAAATTGTCTGGCCGTAAACCGTTAACTGGTCTGCTGCTGATTGCAGTAACAGGGATGGCCGCAGCTTTTGGCGCCTACTATATCGGAAGTTTATTTTAGGCTCCCTCCTCCTCTATTAGTAAGCGTTTAATCAAGGGCTGGTTCTTTAGGAAATAGTACAGTGATCATTAATATAATAGAAGCCAGCATCAAAAGATAAAGACCCGCCAGCTTTTCCGGACAAATACCACCGTCACAACCAGGTATAATTGAAAAATTCCTGATGGCCCAGGCCAGGTTAAGTGCCCCAAACAGCAGATTAAACCTTTTTGCCCAAATTTTTGGAATGAAAGCAAAACATACAATTATTGCAGCCAATATAAAATGGTTATAAGCAGGTTTTCCATACCTGGTGCCTGTTGTATCAATACCGGTGATAGTAATAGTTGTTTCGGGTATATGCATCCATTTCATAAAACAGGAAACAACAAGCACAATAGCTGCTATTATGGTAATTAGCTGAGAACGGTTCATGCATGCAAAATAAAGCTCTTCTTCCACATATAAAAGCGTCTCCAAAACGGAAACGCTTTTCTTTCATTAAAACCTATTTTAGAAATAAAATATTCCACCTATTCCCAATACCCTGTTCCGGTTCTTTTTGTTATCACTGTTAGATTCCCCGCCCGGGTAAGTATTTACCAGTCCGATTCCGTATTGGGCGTTGATAGCAAATTTTCCAAAATCAATGCCCCCGATAACATTTACGCCTGCATCGAACCGCTTAAAGTCGCCCTGATCGCCATTATCCCCGCTTGAAGGATCATCATTGCCCCATTCAATGTTACGCTCACCATCGCTGCTGGTTACCGAGCTGGTAGCTTTCCATTTATCCTTTCCGGCAATACCCACTGCAGCATAAGGACCCGCGCCAACATATAATTTAGAAGCGCCTCCTAACGGCAGATTTAATGCCAGGTTTACCGGCAGCTCAATATACATTGGATTTACAGTATGCTCAAAAGTACCTAATGTACCGGTAGCGGTATATTTTGAACCTTTACTTTGTAATTCCAAACCGGTTTTAATGCTTAATAGTTCTGTAACAGCTGCATCCACAGCAATACCCACATGAAATGCAGAAAGGCCGGTTTTATCATCCACTTCGCCGTCCTTGTTATAAGTAATGTTGGCCAGGTTATACCCTCCTTTTAATCCAACTTTTGTTTGTGCATTTACCATGCCTGCAGTCGTTAATAATGCTAAAGCACCAATAATCAATTTACGTTTCATAATGTTTTACTTTTAAATTTTACAAGGAACAGATATGCCCCGATCTATTCGTATTAAAATACTGTGCCAAAAAATATTATCTGCCGGTAAAAGTATCTTTTAAAACTTTATAAACTGCTCATTTGTATAACCATAGTAGCTCTGAATTGAGTCAGCCGATCTGCTCATAACCATGATCACCCGTTTATAAACCAATGGCATTTGCAGGCATATTGTATTATATTTGTAAGAAGGAATTGCATATGAAATTTGGCACAGGTATTTAAAATAACATCCCTAAAACAGGCCAGTGATGAGGCCCTGTTGCGGCAGTTTAAACAAACGGGCAACCAGGAAGCGCTGGCAACTTTATACCTCCGTTATAGCGGGTTGCTTTATGGCGTATGTTTTAAATACCTGGAGGATGCTGAAGAAGCCAGGGACGCTGTAATGAATATTTACCAGGAGCTGCTCAGAAAATTACCCGAACATGAAGTGCAGCATTTTAAAAGCTGGGTCTATGTTTTAGCTAAGAATTACTGTTTGATGCAGTTACGCAGTTCTAAGAAAAACATTACGGTAAGTTTTGAACAACATGCTATGCAATCAGACGATTTCGAGCATCTGGATAGTATAATTGAAAAAGAGGAAACATTCAGGCGACTGGAAAAATGCATGGAGGCTTTACCCGGGGAGCAGCAAAAAAGTATCCGGATGTTTTATTATGATAATAAATGTTATAATGAAATAGCCGAAATTACGGGACAGGATTGGAATAAGGTCAGAAGCCTGATACAAAACGGGCGCAGAAACCTTAAAATTTGTATGGACAAGAATGCAGGACGATCATAACATATATCTCTATTCGCCGGAAGACATTGGCAGGTACTTAAGTGGCAGCATGAGCGCGCAGGAAATGCATGACCTGGAGCGGGCCGCCCTGAGCGATCCGATGTTGGCCGACGCTATAGACGGCTTTAGAAAAGCCGACAAAAAGATCACTGCACAGCACCTGGACGATATCAGCACAAAAATATTGTCCGGCGCTTCACAACATCCAAATGAACAGGCGCCAATCGTACCTTTAAAGAGCAACAATAATAAAAACCGGCAATGGCGGCTTTGGGCTGCGGCTTCGGTGCTGGGCATTATAGCGGCCGGGTCCTGGTGGCTGATGAAGCCTGCAACCGTTGCACCGGCTGTTAAGGACATTGCCCGGAACCTTCCCGTAACTGATAATGACCATTTACCGGCAGACATTCCCGGTTCCCAACAGCAAAATAGCAGCACCGCATTTGTTTCAGATTCTCTAAAACAAACCGGGATGAGTGCACCAGCCAGAGACAAAAAATTAAATCCGCCCCCTTCAAACATTATAAAAGCGGAAAAGTCCCCCGCTCCTGTTGTTGTGGATGAAAGGTCAGTCTCAAACCCCGCTGAAGAAGGTTTAAAGGCAGACAACAGGATTTTGGCCCAGGAACAGCTACCTGCTGATAGTTTATCGCCTTTTTCTCCGGAAGTAGGTATAAATAATAAAGAAATTGCTACCAACCTCACAGTATTAAGCAAAGAACCTATTGCTTATCATCCCAATATAGCCAGAAAGAAAGTTTCTAATTACAATACAAGCCTGTGGGCACCTTCCACAAAAGTACTTACCGGCAGGGTTACAGATGAAAAAGGGCAGCCCCTGGCTGCCGCCCTTATACAGGCTGCCTATCATGATAATAATGCCACTACCACTAAAACCGACGGCAGTTTTGTATTGCCGGTTACGGATACCACAAACAATATACTGGTATCAATGTCAGGTTATAAACAGATGACCGCGAACCTGGAACCGGGAAAAAGTAACAATATAGTACTGCCTAAGATAGAGGGCAATCATGTAAATGATGTGGTAGTCATCGGCTATAATGCGCAAAAGAAAAAAGGTATCAGCGGCGATTACGGCCAATTTAAAAAACAAACCGCCAACCTCAAAATGCTGCCTTATCCCGAAGACGGATGGACTAATTTTTATGAAGACCTGAGCGCCGACCTGGGTGTAGATAAATCAAGACCTACTAAAACCCTGCAAATTAAATTTACCGTTGATGATGAGGGCGAACCTGTAAACTTTACCATTGTGGAAAGCCCGGATGAAATATTAACCCGGAAAACTATCGAGTTTATCAAAAAGGCTAAATGGAAGAATTTCAAGCTCAACAAAAATGCTGTTGTAAAAATCGAGGTAAATTAACCTTTATTCCCGGAACGAAAACAGTCATTTCTTCCCGGAATCAACAGCTGCCATAATAGCATATTTATCATCTAAGAATCGTATGAATTCTTAAGTCCTTATCTCTTTAGCCTGAATCGCTCAAATCCTGCCTCCCTGCCCGCAGGGTAGGGGATGAGTTAAGTTGTCATTAAGAACGTTAAAGCTGCTACTGCAAATAGTATTTTTTACATAAAATAAAATTTTAGATAAACTATCTCTGCGCAACCGCTTTTGTAAAAATTCCTTCACAAATACATAAAAACAGGCATCAAATACTACTTTAGATAGGTAAATTAAATACAAATAAATTATTATATTATATACATCTATGATCATACTACATATATACACTATTATATAATTCATTATCAATAATTTAAAAAAATAAAATAACAAGCAAATGAAATAACCTAAAGTACATGATTTCGATGGTAAGATCAATATATATAATAAATTAAAAATAATAAATAAACAATGCAATATATTGTAAATAAATTATTTGAATAAAAAAAATAATACTATAAATTTTAGTTATGAGTTTTATTATCCAATAAACGTTTTATTCTAAAAAAATTAGTATAAAAATTTACCGGCTGCTATCCATGTTGATGCAAGGCAGCAAAACTGCCGGCGTAAAAATATTCCTCTCCCTCTCCTGTATTGTAACAGATCGTAAAGAAAAATTTTTGATAGTCCGGATCAGCTATAACACAAAAAAGCCCTGCAATTGAGATGAGCGGTTTGCACCTCAATTGCAGGGCCAGGTTTATTTTTTTATAAAGAGACTTTCCTATCAGGATAATTAATCACCAATCAGATACCTGTCCAATTGGCAGGATCTTCTCTCCATTGCAGAAGCAAGGTTGCCTGTTCCGGTTGAATAATCCCTTTTTCCCGGGCCAGTTCCAGCAGCACCGGGTAGCTGGTCAGGGGGTGATATTTCAGCCCTCTTTTTTCAAACAGTTCTGCTGAAACAGAAAAATCGTATGTAAAAATAGATACCATGCCAGCAATTTCCAGGCCGGCAGCTTCCAATGCATCAACCGCCTGGAGGCTGCTTTTGCCCGTGCTTACCAGGTCTTCGATCACTACCACTTTCTGGCCTGCTTCATAACGTCCTTCAATCTGGTTTCCCAAACCGTGATCTTTGGGTTTGGGGCGTACATATAAAAATGGCAGCTTCAGCTGATCGGCCGCCATAGCTCCCCAGGCAATACCTGCCGTGGCCACCCCGGCCACGGCATCCGCTTCCCCGAATTGCTCAAACAATACGTTGCACATTTCGCTTTTTATAAAGTCGCGGATAAAGGGATAAGATAAAACGCTGCGATTATCGCAATAAATCGGACTTTTCCATCCGCTGGCCCATGTAAAGGGATGCTCAGGACTTAATTTTACTGCATTGGCCTGTAATAATTTTTCAGCCACAACTTTTGCATCGTTCATACCTACTATCTATTTTTAGGGTGCGAAAATATAGGTTTCCCAAGATTTAATTACCAGTACCTCTCTTAAAATTAACAAACTATGCAGATTACAGTTTACATTCACAATAAGCCCGTCTATTTATGCGACAGGCTGGATGGCACTTTGGAGCAGTTACATCATCGGCCTGATACTCTTTTTATAGACGAGCTGGACAATCATACCGTTAAAGCGATGTTGCATGAAATGACGCTGCCGGAAATATCCTGCGGCATTTTCCTGCATAAGGACCTGGAAACGCTTAAAAAACAGTTCTTTAAAAAATTTGAAGTGCATATTGCAGGAGGAGGCCTGGTGGTGAATAAAACAGGGGCTATATTAATGATCTTTCGCCGTGGTTTCTGGGATCTGCCCAAAGGACACCTGGATAAGGGTGAAACCATTGAAGCCTGCGCCATCAGGGAAGTGCAGGAAGAAACCGGGCTGAATAGTGTAAGGATCACTGCTCCCCTGTCAGTAACCTACCATACGTATGAGCATGGCACCCATCATATTTTAAAGGAAGCGCATTGGTATATAATGACGCTGGAACAAGAGGAGGTGCCGGTTCCTCAAACTGAAGAAGATATTGAGCTGATCGAATGGGTACCACCCGGTAAAACAGATAGGTACCTTAAAAATGCTTATCCCTCGATCAGGGATGTGGTGACCGGGTATTTGGCAACCAGGTAAAACAGTGTCAGACCGGGGACGGTCAGACACTGCCGGATTGCATTGATTCGCGATCAAAGATGAATTAAAAAGAAGCGCTGAACTTGTTTAAACCTTAATCAAAATGTTCTTTTTTTGAATAAAACACAACGGCTTAACGACACAAATGTCTCACAACGTTGTGCTTTCGCTGTGACACCATTGTCGTTGTGGTTCTCTTTCTCAATCTATTTGTCCAGATTTTCAAGTTTAAACGGCTTCGCTGTCAGACCGGGACGGTCAGACAGTGACTTTTATGAAACATGCTCCTCCCCATCAAGGTATTGGCAATATAAAAATGTATTAATGTGCAATGTCTTTCCACTCCAACGCAGGCCGATTTTGCTTTTGCAATATAATCGTTCCTGTATCCCGATATGTCAATCACTTTTGACAAATTCGACAAAAGATTTTTATCCGCTATTTTTGCCCCTCATGTCTAAAGCGAAAAATATTGCAGAAACCCCCATGATGCAGCAGCATAAGGCTATTAAACAAAAGTATCCTGATGCAATATTGCTATTTCGTGTGGGAGACTTTTATGAAACTTTCGGGCAGGATGCTGTTGTGGCTTCCCAGGTGTTGGGCATTACCCTGACCAAAAGAAATAATGGCGCTGCCGCTTCGCTGGATCTGGCCGGATTCCCGCATCATGCTTTGGACACTTATTTACATAAACTGGTAAAAGCCGGCTACCGTGTGGCCATCTGTGATCAGCTGGAAGATCCCAAACAGGCTAAAGGCATTGTAAAACGGGGTGTTACTGATATGATCACCCCCGGTACGGCCATTAACGATAAGTTGCTGGAACATAAAAACAACAACTTCCTGGCAGGTCTGCACTTTGCAGACGAAGACAGTTTCGGACTGGCTTTTCTGGATCTTTCCACCGGTGAGTTTTTTATTGCCGAGGGTAACAGGGAATATGCCGATAAACTGCTGCAAAGCTTCTCCCCTTCAGAAGTTGTATTTCAACGCCATCAGCAAAAAAAATTCAAAGAGTTTTTTGGTGGCAAAATGTATGTTTACATCCTGGATGAATGGATTTTTGATGAGCAGTACGCACAGGACACTTTATTAAAACATTTTCAGACGCATTCCCTGAAAGGTTTCGGTATAGAAGCACAAAAGAAAGGACTGACGGCCGCTGGTGCCATCATCCACTATTTAAAAGATACGGAGCACCCGAATCTGCAACATATCACTACCCTGCAGAGCATTCACCGCAACGATTTTTTGTGGATGGACCGGTTCACCATCCGGAACCTGGAGCTGATCCAGGGCAGTAACGAGGGTAATCACACTTTATTAAAAGTACTGGACAATACGGCATCCCCAATGGGCGCCCGTTTGTTAAAAAGATGGGTTTTATTTCCTTTAATAGATATTCATAAAATAAACGAACGCCTGGAGCTGGTTGAAACCCTTATAAAAGAAACTGATTTAAGGAATGAGCTCGTTCAGGCTATCAAACATTGTGGCGATGTTGAAAGGCTGGTCGCTAAAATTCCCACTAAAAAAATTACGCCCCGGGAGGTTTTGCAATTAGCAAAAGGCCTGCAGCTGGTGCAGCTGGTAAAAGACCGGTGCTCTGTTCATAAAAACCAATACCTGCAGCGTATTGGCAATGCGTTGAACCCCTGCCCTGTTATTGCCACAAAAATATTTAAAGAGATCATCGAAAACCCACCGGCAACAACGGTAAAAGGCGGATTTATTAACGGAGGTATTAATACAGAGTTGGATGAGCTGCGCGAAATATCGCATAGCGGAAAAACCTACCTGGCCAAAATGCAGGCAACAGAAGCGGAAAAAACGGGCATTACTTCTTTAAAAATAGGTTTTAATAATGTATTTGGCTATTATCTTGAAGTAACGAACAGTCATAAAAGCCGGGTACCCGAAAACTGGATACGCAAGCAGACGCTGGCCAATGCAGAACGGTACATCACGCCCGAATTAAAAGAATACGAAGAAAAAATTACCGGCGCCGAGGAAAAGATCTTATCGCTCGAACAACAATTATACGATCAACTGTTAAATGAACTGTTCGATTATCTGCAGCCTGTACAAACCAACGGTAATTTATTGGCCATACTGGATTGCCTGTGCTGTTTTGCATACAATGCGGTCCATTATCAATACAAAAAACCTGTGTTGCACGAAGGAGACGACTGGCTGCTAAAAGAAGCACGTCACCCGGTTATCGAACGTAACTTACCTATTGGCGAAAGTTATATTCATAATGATACAGCACTCAACAAAACGGATCAGCAAATCATTATCCTTACCGGGCCCAACATGAGCGGTAAATCGGCTTTGCTAAGACAGACAGCATTGATCACTTTAATGGCGCATATCGGCAGCTTTGTTCCGGCTACAGAAGCTAAAATATCTTTAACTGATAAAATATTTACCCGCGTAGGGGCATCGGATAACCTGAGCGGCGGGGAAAGCACTTTTATGGTGGAGATGAATGAAACCGCTGCCATCATCAATAACATTACTCCACGAAGCCTCATTTTACTGGATGAAATAGGCCGGGGCACTTCTACCTATGACGGCATCTCCATTGCCTGGAGCATTGTGGAGCATTTACATCAATCGCCGCACCAGCCCAAAACATTATTTGCCACGCATTACCATGAGCTGAATGAACTGGAAGAAAAATTTTCACGTATTAAAAACTATCATATCACCAATAAAGAAGCCGGTAATAAAATTATTTTCCTGCGCAAGCTGGCGCGGGGCGGCAGCACCCACAGTTTTGGTATACATGTGGCAAAAATGGCCGGTATGCCAGTATCATTAATTAACCGGGCAAACGAGATCCTTACCCAATTAGAGACCCAGCATGTGGATGAGGAGGGAAGTTGGAGGACGGAAGACGGAAGTCTGGAGAAGTCCGAAAGTGGTAAAGTCAGGCAAGCAGTTGGCTTATCTGATAAAGTAAAAGATTTGAATATGCCAAAGTTCCAATTATCTATTTTCGATGCTCACAGCCAAACTTTTGAGGAAATAAGAGAACTGTTATCGAATATTGATATTAATCGCCTGACGCCGGTAGAAGCCCTGTTAAAATTGCAGGAGATTAAAGGCAAGGTGAAATAAATCACGCGCTGGAGAATAGAAAAAATTAAAAGATCAATGGATTTTTTTCAATCGCTTACCCAGGAATATAAACAGCAACGCCATCACCCCCAAAAGCACCAATAATAAGGCATTGAGCAACTCTCCGGGCAATCCAAGATTGTGAACATTCATAAACGGAGGTTGTTTTACCTGGACTCTTTCGCACATTACCGGGTTGGTGGCAATTTTATCGGACTGAGCCCCTACGGAAAACTCAATATTCAAACTTGAAAATTTCACAATAAAGACTTGCATTATTACCAAAATTTGGTAACTTTGAGAAAAGTTTATTAAAATGAAAAATACATCAATATCTCTTGGAAACTATTTTGACCAATTTGTGAGTAGCCAAGTATCAGCAGGTCGCTATAAAAATGTAAGCGAAGTAGTTCGTGCCGGACTGCGACTTTTAGAAGACGAAGAAAGTAAAGTAATTGCTTTAAAAGCCGCTATTCAGAAAGGATTAGATAGTCCACTCGTTGAAAATTTCGACTTTAAAGAAAATTTAAAAAAATTAAAAGAAGAAAAAAGAAAAAATGGCTAAAGTTATTTTAAGACAAGAAGCCATTGACGACTTAAATGACATTTGGATTTACACTTTTGACAAATGGTCTGAAAAACAAGCTGACAAATACTATGCAGCTTTAGAATTTGCTTGTACGCAAATAGGAAAGAACCCAGACCTTGGAAAAGAATATGATGAAATAAGCAAGAACTTGCTTGGGTTAAGAACGGGAAAACACATAATTTTCTATCAGGTTACTTCCAAAGATAGAATTGAAGTTGTCAGAATTTTACACGAACGAATGGACTTGAAAAATAGACTGAATGAATAAAATAAAAAAACTAACCACCAACAAGGTATTGCCAAAAGCGGGGCTGAACGGCTTCGATTGGGTCTTTGTACAATCTTGCTTACGCCTGCAACATATTTGCCATCCCATTTAACCCGGAATTTCAGGTTCTAAACAATTGGTTGCAGGTTTTTGTTTCTTTGCTAAACTTTGAAAGGCGTTATTATTATAAAATATACAATTTCATGAAGCTGGACATACTTGCTATTGGTGTGCATCCTGACGATGTAGAATTAGGATGCGCGGGCACCCTGATAAAAGAAATACAAAATGGCAAAAAAGCCGGTATTGTTGATCTCACCCAGGGAGAGCTGGGCACAAGAGGCACTATAGAAACCCGGTATACTGAAGCAGCCGAGGCTGCTAAAATAATGGGTGTTTCGGTAAGGGAAAATCTCAAAATGCGGGACGGCTTTTTTAAGAATGATGAAGCGCACCAGCTGCGCCTGATACAAACAATAAGAAAATATCGGCCTGATATTGTTTTAGGAAATGTACTTCAGGACCGGCACCCCGACCATGGCCGCGCAGGGCATTTAATAAATGACGCCTGCTTTCTTTCGGGTCTTTCCAAAATAGAGACAAAAGATGAAAATGGAATGCCACAGGAGAAATGGCGACCTAAATATTTTCTTCAATACCTGCAGGACTGGTTTCATGAACCGGATATGCTGATTGACGTGAGTGACGTTGCCGATCTGAAAATAAAGTCTCTGCAGGCATACACCACGCAATTCCACACCAGCGAAAGTAACCCAGACGGCCCCCAAACTTACATTTCCACACCTGAGTTTATGGAAAGTATATTGGCCAGAATGCGCATGCTGGGAAAGCGTATCGGGGTAAAATATGCAGAAGCATTTGTAAGTGATAAACACATAGGTTTAAAAAATCTTGATGCGTTGATTTTACAGGAAACCTGATAATAGGAACAGGTAATATCAGTTTTGCTTATTTCTTACTTTCTTTTTACATTTTTTTACCACTCCAAAACAGATAATTGGTTATTTTTGCAACCTTTATAATTAACATTTTTATATTTTCATGTCAATTCCCAAATTTGCCAATCCCGCGCCGCCTTCTTTTCATACAGTGCTTAAAACACGTATTAATGACTATTTTAAAGAAGAAGGTAAACGCAGCTCCGGAAACGTCAGGCTTTACTCCAAAGCATTATTCCTCGTTGTTGGGTTTTTAGGCCTTTATGTGCACCTCGTATTTTTTACGCCGGGAAATTTCTGGGCAATTACAGAATGTTTATTATTGAGCCTTTTTACATCTGCCATTGGTTTTAATATTATGCACGACGGGGCGCATGGAAGTTTTAGCAGCAAACCCTGGGTGAATAACCTGGCTGCATCCTCTCTCAATTTTCTTGGAGCCAATACTTTTATGTGGAAAATGAAACACAATGTTATCCACCATGCCTATACCAATATAGATGGCATTGATGATGACCTGGATGCCAAGCCATTTTTAAGATTGTGCGAAACCCAAAAGCATTATAAAGTTCACAAGTATCAGCATTTTTATTTTTGGTTTGTTTATTCCCTGCTGTACCTTTTCTGGATATTTTTTTCTGATTATAAAAAATATTTTACTAAAAAGGTGGGCGATATCCCTCTTAAGAAAATGACTTTTAAAGACGAAATAGCTTTTTGGGGATTTAAGGTATTGCATATTGTGTTGTTTATCGTTATCCCTATTATTACAGTGGGGCTTGCTGAGTGGGCTATCGGGTTTACTATTTATGCGTTGTTTGCCGGGTTTGTTTTGAGCATCGTATTTCAATTAGCGCATACTGTAGAAGATACTCATTTTCCAATGCCTAATGCAGCAACTAATAAAATTGATGATGAGTGGGCTATCCATCAATTAAAAACCACAGCGAATTTTGCTACTAAAAACAGGTTGGCCTGCTGGTTTATGGGAGGGTTGAATTTCCAGGTAGAGCATCATTTATTTCCTAAAATATCGCATATTCATTACCCTAAAATCAACAAAATAATTAAAAACACCTGTAAAGAATTTAATGTAAAATATATTGAATACGGCAAGGTAAGGGATGCGGTTATGTCGCATGTTGCCCATTTGAAACAGTTGAGCGCTCCTACTTATAGCCATTAAGAAATCGAAACAATCAGATTTTAAAAGATTATTTAAGCCATCAACCCGCCCGATTTTAATTTTGTAAGCAAGGCATTAAAATCTGCCTGCAACGTAGCTACATCGGTAGCCGTACTATCTGTCTGTGTAGCGGCCCTATAATCCACCCATCCCGAACCATTCCAAAACACATGCTTTCCTATAGTTGTATCATAATACAATGCTCCAACCTGTGTGGCTGTTAAAGTAGCAGGGCGCTGGGCGGTAGTGCCTGTTTTAAAATAATTAATGCGAATCAAGAGTTAAACAAATAGATTCCGAGAAAAGCTGCGGCCATTTTTCCAAACACATGTACGAGCAGCCCTTTTGTGGAACGAACTTTAGAGGTTCGTTGAATATCTGTTTTTTCAATCAGCCAATTAAACAACGATTCAAAACTCTAATTGTGAACTGACCGAAAATAAGGGACGCTTACAATTCTATAGGGTATTCCTACAAATTCTCCGTATGTGCAAAATATCTGATTTTTTACACAAGCGGTCATAGTCCTAATTTTTGATGCTGTTTTTTTAAGCAGTTAAGGTGTGAGCGTTTACTTTTTATAATTGCTTTACACTTTTTCAGCCCCTTAAAGGTTGTCTTTATAAAAAAATTAAAGCGCTGAACTTATATTTGTATGTAGACTGATAGTTCCTGATACGGCTTAATGTCTCTTTATTTATCTTTCTCCGATTTGCATCGAAGAACCATCCCCATTTATTAAAATATTTTATTGCTGAAAAAATGTGATATTTTAA
>JASGEW010000039.1:0-3804 GCA_047606125.1 Niabella sp.
CTGTTTCATCTCAATTTTAGGAGGGGGCGCCTGTTTGGGTGGTGGTGGTGGTGGGGGGGGCGGTGGTTCCTCCGGTTTCTCCTGTTTAATATCCGCAATTGTAACTTCATTGATCTTCACCGCCTGATCGTCGGCATTAGACTTAAACTTACTTTTCAGGAATATAGCTCCTGCAATAAGAATAAAGGCTGCTGCCGTAATCGCAAGGGCTTTCCACAACCGCTTGTTATACGTCTTACGAAGCTCGTAAGCGCCATAACTTTTATTGCGGCCCTCAAACAGAAGATCCAAAAAGTCCGTATTTAAAATTTTATTGGCTTCCATTATTCTTTTAATTTGTTAATGATAAAGATGTCATCTGCGGAACTTTTTACACAAAAAACATCAATTTTATTTTGTCGCTGCAGGTGCTGCCGTTCCCTGAGATACGTTTATAAGATCTTTCTCTGTATCAAATGGCTCTAGCAAAGCATATCTTGCTACTTTATTGATCGTCATTTCATCTAAAAGATCGATAACGTTCTTGTAGTTTGCTTCTTCGGTGGGCTTAATCAGCACAAAGAAATCTTTCTGGCGACAGTCATTGGGGTTCTTACCGTCTGCTTTTGCTTTTGCTTCGCACGCTGCATCTGTAACGTAGGTAGCCTCTACCGCTTGCTTTTTCTTAATGATTTCGGCACGGATATCTTTAAAATTAGTAGATTTAAAGTTGCTTCCATCAGGAGCCAGTTCCCCTTCATAATAAAAAAGATTATTATCTTTTCCTACCATGATCGTTAACGCCCCTGATTGTTTCACTTTGGTTTGATCCTGCTCATCCTTATTATCCTTAGGCATATTGAGGTCCATAGTGGTAGGAGAGCTCATGGTTGCTGTAAAGATAAAGAAGGTAATCAGCAAGAAACCCAGATCCACCATTGGCGTCATATCAACACGTGTGCTTAGCTTTTTGGCTTTTTTAACGCCGGGGCCTTTTTTGTGGCCGCCGCCGCCATCACCAGTATCTAAACTTGCCATAATTAGATTTAATTTAAAAAATTAGAAAACTATTTTGAATTTCTTTCTTTCCACAATTCTGTTCCTTCGGGTGCACCTTCAGGCATCGTTACCAGGTTATACTTCTGCTCATCATTTTTCTTTAATGCATCGATCACCGCTTTAAAAGCAGGGAATTTGGATACATTATCACCTTTGATCAGGTATTTTAAGGATTTCCCGGCAAAAGCGGTACGGGTTGAAGCGATCCAGTAATACAACTCATTATTTGCCGAGTCTTTTACAGGGATACCTTCCTGAACATACTTCTTCTTTTCATCGCCGGATAACGCTAAAAACTGTCCCAGCTTGCTGAAAGGTACTCCAATCATATCCCCGGGGAAATAATTAGCGGCCTGCGCATCAGATACAGGAATATTCCTCGCCTGCGCCGCTCCCTTTATAATATCGATAGCGGTTTGCTTATCGTTTTTAGTCATGATGGAGAAATACACCTTATCGTCCTTGTCAATACTGATCAGTACAGCATCGTTTTCAGGCAGCTTTTGAGAAGAAACCGAGTTAGGCGTTTGAATAGGAACCGCTTCAGCCGGCTTAAACTTTGTGGCCATGATGAAAAACGACAGGATCAGAAACGCCACGTCCACGAACGGGGTCATATCTGTATCGGTCGGTTTTCTTGATATTTTAACTTTTGGCATATTCTACTTTGAATTTTGATATTAGACGGATTATTTCAGATTTTCCACAAATCTCTTTGTCTTTATCGCCCTGTAATTATTTATACAGGGAGGCAAAAGATTGAGTTAAGGTAAAACCTGATTCATCAATGCCATAAGTGATTGCATCTATTCTTGTAGTAAGCATGTTATACAGGATCAACGCTAATGCAGAGGTACCGATACCTAACGCTGTGTTATACAGGGCCTCAGAAATACCAACCGCAAGAGCGCTGGAATCTCCACCACCGCCTGATTCACCCAGTGCAGCAAATGAACGGATCATACCCATTACCGTACCTAATAACGCTACAAGTGTACCTGTTGATACGATTGTTGAAAGAAACACCAGGTTTTTTTGAAGCATAGGCAACTCCAAAGCAGTAGCTTCTTCCACTTCTTTTTGAATAGCTAATACTTTTTGCTCTGTTTCAAGCCCCGGCTCGCTGATCATTTCTTTATAACGGCGTAAACCAGCTTTCATTACATTACCTACAGAACCTTTTTGCTTGTCGCACTCAGCAATTGCTGCGTCAACATTTTTATTAGCCAGGTGATATTGTACTTTACGGATAAAGTTGCTGATATTACCTTTACCTAACGCTTTGCTGATCGTTAAGAACCTTTCAATAGCAAATACAATTACCATTAAAAGCATACCGATCAACAACGGTACAATGATACCGCCTTCATAAATACGGTTAAATGCACCATGAGGGCCTTTACGCTCGGGCCAAAATCCGTTTTCAGTGGCAACATCAAAACTTGATGCCGAACCCATTCCAAATCTCCAAATCAAATACCCTACAATAATACATACAATTGGTGCTAACCACGAAATAGCGTTGCTGCTTTTTTTAGGTTGCACAGATGTCGTTGCTACCGCTGCCGGCTTAGCTTGATTTTCAGCCATGATCTTAGTTTTTTAGTTTTTTAAATATTTAAGCTTGTAAAATAGATTACAATTCTAACAAAAAAAATATTATAACAAAATTTTTTTTGTTATTTTTTTCTAACTATTGAAAGTAGTTTTTTTATTGATATTATTAAAAAAAAATTTAATCAGCCGCTTTATTATGTTTTGACAGAAGTTTTCCGCAGAATAAATATTCCCCTGTAAACGCAATGTATAAAAGAAATTCAACAAAAAAATCAGATGCCCCCTGACTCGAAAAACCAAAATACAAATACTTTTGTTATAAAGAATTCTAAATAACATATAAAACAGAAACATGTCACAAATTACACTTAAAGGCAATCCTGTAAATACATCAGGTGAATTGCCGCAGCCCGGTAGTAAATTAAAAGATTTTACGCTGGTTAAGGACGATCTCCGCGAGGTCACGCTTGGCGATTATGCCGGTAAAAAGCTGGTATTAAATATCTTTCCGAGTATAGATACCGGTGTGTGCGCCGCATCTGTAAGAAAATTTAATGAACAGGCTGCTGCGTTTAATAATACCGTTGTACTAAATATTTCAAAAGACCTGCCTTTTGCATTAAAACGCTTTTGCGCAGCAGAAGGAATACAGAACGTTGAAACGCTTTCTGATTTCCGCAGCACTTTTGGCGATGATTATGGAGTTACACTAACTGATTCGGCTATGAAAGGTTTGCTCAGCAGGGCCGTTATTGTTGCCAATGAAAAAGGCGAAGTGCTATATGCAGAACAGGTACCGGAAATAGCACAGGAACCCGACTATGCCACTGCACTAAATGCATTACAATAGTATATTAAAAGTTAAACGCAAGGCTTTTTATTACAGGCAAAGTACAAGTAAAAAATTGTGTGGCCTCGCCCAGAATCGAACTGGGATCTGGAGCTTCGGAAACTCTTATACTATCCATTGTACTACGAGGCCTGCCTGTTCGGGCGGGCAAAATTAAGCTAAAATAACCAGCTTGTAGGTAGGTTTTTAAGTTTTCTTATTTGAGGGTGTATGACAAATTGCAGGGAATGTAAAAAAGTTAGAACTTAGGGTAACCAAATCCATCAAACCATGACCAAAGAACAAGTTAAAGCAGAGATATTATCAGCCATATCCCAGGAGTTGGATATATGGCTTGAAGCATCGTCGAAGATAAAAGA
>JASGEW010000040.1:0-80247 GCA_047606125.1 Niabella sp.
AAAGTGTTGTCAGGAAAGGATTACAGGAAGCGGGATTCTTAGTGGAAAAGCTGCAGGGGCCGCCCGGGAAAAGAGAAATTATAAGGGCCCATAAACCTTAAAAAATATCTTTGCTCAGGTAACCATATCGGGCCGGTTGGTTCCTTTTCTCCGGGATATTCTCCTGAATATTTTCCTGATCATCCAGAAAAACAATAACAGAAACAGGATAGCCATTATAACCGGGGCCATAAAGCTGAGTATGGCGCCACCGATAGCGGCAGTATTTTCGCCGGTTGCCACCACAGCATTACCCGAGCCTAATGTGGTTTTGCTGCTAAACAGCCGAAGCAATCCCGTACCGGACGCAATAAGGCCCGCACCTCCCCCACCCGCAATAATGCCAATGATCCATTTCATCCATTCGTTTTCAACCGGGATTACAGATGCAGCCAGTAAAGTACCGGCAATAGCCGCAAGAGGCGCTGCAATAGTATCCAAGATATTATCAATAAAAGGAACGTAATAAGCCACAATTTCCAATAAGGTTGCAGCTCCCAAACATATAAGTGCAGGGGTGGCCGACAACCACTGAAAACTGGTTGCAAATTGAAAGATATGAAACCGCGCAGCCAAACCTGCAACCAACAATGGCACAAAAACCCTAAACCCGCAACAGGCTGAAAGCGCAATACCAAGAGCGGCCGCAGTAATGGTTTGTATGTCTGATACCATACACAGGATTTAAGATTCGGAGCAATAAAGTTAGCTGAATTAAGTAAGATTGCTTATTTTGAATAAATATCTGTTTCAACCAGCTTTTCTTTATCTTCCCTGTCTTTGGCAAGCGAATAGATACTGGCATTCAGCTCAAATCCTATTAAAAGAATAAGTGAGTTTAAGAAAATAAGCGCCATCAGCACAATGATCGTTCCTATGGAGCCGTATAGTTTGTTATAGGTGCCAAACTGGCTTACATACCATGAAAAAGCCATGGAGCAGCTTACTACCAGGCAGGTAGCAATGGCAGAGCCGGGCGTTAATATCTTCCATTTTTTATCCACCGAAGGTGCATGCCGATAAATATAAGATATGATGATAAAGACCAATAAAAATATCAGTACCCATCTTATTTTTCCTAACCCCGCTGCCAGGATTTTGTTTTGGATACCCAGCCATTCCAGCACCGATTGCTGCGCGAATAATAAGGCCAGACACAAAATAAAAAGCCCCACAAGCATCAGGGTTATTCTAATAGCTGTTAATCTTTTCCTGATCCCTCTTCTTTTAGTAAAACCCGGATAATTTTTATCAAATGAACGCATTACGCCCATCATAGCATTAGAAGAAAAAAATAAGGAAAGCAGAATACTGAAAAACAGTAAACCGTTGCGGGGTTCGTTAATAATGCCTTCTACAAAAACGATGATGGGCTCATAATTGTTTTTTGCAGGTATGATATCGGTTATCAGGTTTTTTAATTGGGTCACGAGATCAAGCCTTATTATAAAATTAAACCTGGCAATAATTGGAATGAGCGTACATAAAAACAGGATCATGGGCGGTAATGCCATCGCAGAATTAAAGGATATGGCAGAAGCCCGTTCTATCAGGTCATCCCATATCACCTGCTCTCTGATCTTTTTAACAGTATTGAACAAAGAAATCTGCCTGAATCCCGGAAGATGTTCATTACGGCTTTCGGCTATTAGCCGATGCCATGCCGTGGAGGATTTAATTTTACTTTTTATTTTTTTTCCAATACTCATCTGATAGTATCAATAGGTTTACCATACCGCTCATTTAATGCCTGCTGGTAGGCTTTAGCATTTTGTAAATGCTCTTCATAGCTGGTTGAAAAAACATGTGTGCCGTCAAAAACAGGATTAGCAACAAAATATATATAATCTGTTTTAGGAGCCTCTAAAACCGCGTCAATGGTAGCTTCCTGCGGCGTGCATATAGGACCCGGTGGCAACCCTTTGTTTTTATAAGTATTATACGGAGAGACAACACTGAGATGTTTATTCAGTATCCGTTTTAAGGAAAAGTCCTTTAAGGCAAACTTTACGGTAGGATCTGCCTGTAAGGGCATGCCATTCCTGATCCTGTTTAAATACGTGCTGGCAATGTTGCCTCTTTCTTCAGATGCATTTGTTTCTTCGTCTACAATCGATGCTAACGTAACCACTTCGGTAACTGTCAGGCCCTGTTGCCGGGCCTGTTGTTTCCTGGTATCTGTCCAGAAGTTTTTATATGCATAATAGAATTTCTCAAACACTGCCCCGGGGGTGGTATTCCATTTGTTTTCATAGGTTAATGGCAATACCGCTGCCATAATGGTATTACTATCCAGGCCGTATTTTTTTAAGGAATCATTATTACTTAAATATTTTATTGCCGTAAGCGAATCGAACTCAAATGATCTGCCCATTTTTCCTGCTAACTGTTCTTTGGTACGCAACCTGGTTACTACAAAATTTACCGGCGTCTGCCGGCCGTTTCTCAGTATACGCAAAAGATTTAGGACGCTCATTCCGTCCGGCACTTTGTATTTACCGGGTTTTACCTTTTCAAAACTTAAAAATTTCTCAGTGAGGTTAAACCAGGTAAGGCTGTTCAGTATTTTTTCATCCAGCAACTGCTGTTTTAGCTGCAGCATGGCAGTGCCGGTTTTTATATATAAAAAACCATCAGCAGGCTTTTGGGCAGCCGGCCCAATGAATTTGAATAATGCAAATATTATAAGTATTATAATTATCGCCAGGATATATCTTAAAGGCTTTCTTTGTATCATTTAAAGAACATCATTTTCCGGTTATTTAACAGGGTGAAAATAAAGAAAATTGCGCGCCGCTCCCTGTTTAAATTAAAAAAACCCGTAAAGTTTTTAATACCTTACAGGTTATCATTATTATTTACCGGCTGCGGGAAAAAGACCCGCCAGTTATACAAAATTATTTTCCGGAATCTTTCGCGGGAGTATTAGCCGAAGGCGCAGCGGCTGGCGCGTTTAATAATGGGCTCGCCGGTTTAGCAGTTTGCTGCTGTACCGGGGTAGTGCTGATATCGGGCAAACGGCCATCGTTGCCGGCACTGCCTTTACCGGAAATAAACAGTGTAGATAAAAGGCTCAGGATGCCGATAAGCGCAGCAAATATCCAGGTGCCTCTTTCCAGAACATCATTGGTTTGCTTTACACCCATAAACTGGCTGCTTACACCTGCAAAACTGCCGGATAAACCACCGCCTTTAGGATTTTGAATAAGCACAATAAAACCCAACACTATAGCTGCAAGTGCAATCAATATTACAAATAAAACGGTCATATTATTTTTTTAAATGGTCTGCTTTGGCTGCAAAATAAGCGCTTTTCAGGGGATTTTGCAAACTTAATTTCTGGTATATTTCTATGGCTTTTTGCAGATTGCCCTGTTTAATCCAAACGGCTGCCATCGCTTCGGTGGCCGCGCTTCCGCCCGTTAACGATTGTTCAGCCATTTGCTCAATTTCTTTTTCAGCGCCCGGCGCTGCCCCTGCATTGGTTTGCGCTGCCGGTAAGCGCTTCATGTGCTTTAGCCATTGAGTGAAACTTTTTAACTGCGACCCAAAGCGATCATTACTATGTTGCTCCTCATTAAGATTTATGCCCTGTGCGGCAAAATAATCGATCGTATGATAGGGCGTAAAGGACAATTCGGTTTTTGACGGATCGATTGTCTCAATTTTAAATTCAGGCAAAGGCTGCAGCTCTCCTACATCCTGTTCCTCCCCATTATTTTCCGTATTATTCTGCGCTTCAGGAGCTATATTTTCAGATAAACTGTCTTCAGGCAGTTTGTCAGTACCTCCTGATTGAGCAGCAGTATTATCCGTCGCCGGAACACTTCCGGCCTCTGTAGCAGAGACAGGTGCTGGCCCGTCTTCACGAATTATATCATCGGCTGCTGCATTTTCGGGCCCGCTTATTATGCTGTAGCTAATTATTACGTTTTGCGGATCATTGCTTTTCTCCGTTATATTTCCAGGTAAATACCGTGGTTGCGCCTGTTGTTGCGCAGCCCCGCTCCCATTTAAAAGATAATTGATAAAAACAGGATTTTTATAATACAGAAGCGTCTTTTGTAGCTGCACATCGTAATGTTCTGCATTTTCCTGCTTCATTTTTTGTGCGAGTAAGAACTGAACAGAAGATGCATAAGGATATTTATTTGCCAGTTCTTTTAATTCATCCACACTGCAAGCCTCAAATCGCTTTGCTAAAATGCTGTCTGATAAAGCGTGTAACATGCCATTCATACCTGCTGAATTACCAATTTGAAAAAATACGGTTAAAAATAGCATCCGGAATATCGCGCAGCATTTGTGTCAGCAAACTTTGCTCTGCCTGCTGCAGGCTTAATGATCCGGCGTAATCGAACGGTGAGGTTACATCATATTTACCAATTATTTTTTGGGTTTTATTATCCACAATCTCTATATGTACGCCCACATTAAGCCGGTTTGTGTTTACCTGCTGGTTGGATATACCAGAAGTTGCAAAGGAATAACTGGTGACCTTGCAATTAATGATCCAGAGCCCTTCACCGGCATTGTCTGTATTATTGACCATAGTAAGCCGGGTCTGACTGGTAATTTTCTGGCGCAATTTATCAGTTAATTGCGGCGCCAGGCTTGGATTTACATAAGTGGCTGTATTCTGAAACTGGTTCACCAGTACATATTTCACACTGTCGGGAATGCTCACATCTTTAAACCTGTAAATACCACAGCTGCTTTGTGTAAAGGCTATAACAAATAAAGCAGCAATTAAAGATGCAAGAAGCACTTTTTTATAACTCTTCAATATCATATTCTTTTAATTTTCTATAAAGGGTACGCTCACTAATCCCCAGATCAAGTGCCGCATCTTTTCGTTTACTTTTATGCTTTTTAAGGGCCTTTATAATCAGCTCTTTTTCTTTATCCATTATATTAAGACTTTCCTCCACCTCTTCGTGCTCGTGTATATTATGGTTCATTCCGATAGTTACCGGTACGGGCTGTGGCTGCATCAAAACCGGTGGCTGCGTAATATCCAAATGTAAAGGTGCCGACAATTGCTGAAAACTGTCCTGGTTAGTTTTTAGATCTTTCAGATTGTTTATAAAGGCAGGATTTTGTTCCGCAATTGCGGGATTTTGCAGCACTTCCAAAAACATTTTTTTCAGTTCATTCACATCTTTTTTCATATCAAAAAAGAGTTTATATAAAATCTCTCTTTCGTTTTGAAACTCCTGCTGGCCCTGGTGATTAATAACCATGGGCAGCCTGTTATTGGAATAAGGCTGCAGGTAGCGGCTCAGCTCTTTTGCAGTAATTGTTTTTTCGGGAGAAAGTACTGAAACCTGTTCTGCTATGTTTTTCAATTCGCGCACATTGCCCGGCCATGGATAGGACACCAGTAAATTTTTGGCATCATCGTCCAACTGTACAGAAGGCGTCTTATATTTATCTGCAAAATCTGAAGCAAATTTTCTGAACAACAAAACAATATCCTCTTTACGGTTCGCCAGCGCCGGCACCCTGATAGGCACCGTGCTTAAACGATAATAAAGGTCTTCCCTGAATTTATTTTGCTGTACCAGCTGTAAGAGATCTTTATTGGTAGCAGCGATCACCCTTACATCTGTTTTTTGCACTTTACTGGAACCTACGCGTATATATTCGCCTGCTTCTAATACCCGAAGCAGCCGGGCCTGTGTGCCTAAGGGCATTTCTCCTATCTCATCCAAAAAAATAGTTCCGCCATTTACGGTTTCAAAATATCCTTTACGGGCATCAACCGCACCGGTAAATGAGCCCTTTTCGTGACCAAATAATTCTGAATCGATAGTGCCCTCTGGTATAGCACCACAGTTTACAGCTATAAAGGGATTATGCTTACGTGGTGAAAGCGCATGGATAATGCCCGAAAAAGCCTCTTTACCTACCCCGCTCTCTCCTATTATTAAAACTGTAAGATCGGTATTAGCTACCTGCGTAGCCACCTGTAAGGCATAATTTAATTCTGGGGAATTGCCAATGATGCCAAACCGGTTTTTTATGCTTTGTATATCCATCAATATTTGTTTCACGCGGCGAACGCAAAGTTGCGGTGGCGCAGCAATTATAATTTGTTTACAATTCGTTTGATTCCGGTTTTTAACAATGTTAAATTAAAGTTGATCAATAATGCCAGCTTTAAGTTGGTCAATTTTAAATATGTCAGTACCTGTTTGTAATGAATATCTGCTAATGATTCTATACTTTTTAATTCAAGAATAACTTTATTATCTAATATAACATCCGCTCGAAAACCTATATTCATTTTTATAGTCCCGTGTATTAAAGTAATTCCTTGTTGACGTTGAAATGGTATACCGGTTTTAGCCCATTCATAACAAAAGATTTCTTCGTACACACTTTCAAACAACCCTGGGCCGTAGTGTCGATGGATATCAAAGCAAATATCCAATGCCTTTGTCGCAATATCATTTTCTGTTAATTGCATTAAATTGTTTTACTATATCGCTGCGTACCTTGCTACTTTGCGTGCGCAGCGAGAAAACGCGAAAATAAACTACACTACCTCCCCAAACAAAGTAGCCTGTGTACAATCTTTGATCAGTACATTTACATAATCGCCTTTTTTATAGGAAATAGTATTTTTAGGGAATACCACCACTTTATTTTGCGAAGTACGGCCTACCCAGTCATCGGCGCTGCGCTTACTATCGCCATCAATCAGCACCTTAAAGGTTTTGCCCACGTCCTTTTTATAATTGATCAGCGAAAGCCCGTTCTGCTTCTCTATAATCTCCTGCAGCCTTCTCTTTTTAACCGCTAACGGAATATCATCTTTATACCTGCGCTGCGCCAGTGTGCCGGGTCTTTCGCTGTAAAAGAACATATAGCTAAGATCGTATTGACTGTAATCCATAACAGATAACGTTTCCTTATGCTCCTCTTCTGTTTCCGTACAAAAACCGGCGATGATGTCAGAGGTAATGCTGCAATCGGGAATGATCTCCCTGATCTCCTCCACTTTGCGCATATACCATTCGCGGGTATACGTACGGTTCATGAGTTGCAACACGCGGGTAGAGCCGCTTTGTACCGGCAGGTGAATGCATTTGCAGATATTTTCGTATGCTGCCATCGTGCGCAGCACATCCGTTGTAATATCCTTAGGATGCGAAGTGGAAAAGCGTACCCGAAGCAACGGGGATATTTGCGCCACCATTTCCAGCAATTTAGCAAATGTGATCGGGGTTTCTCCCTTCCCCTCGGGGAGGGCCGGGGTGGGGCTGTAATAATACGAATCTACATTCTGCCCTAAAAGCGTTACTTCACGATAACCATTATCAAATAAATCTTTACATTCATTTATTATACTTTCTGCATCCCTGCTGCGCTCGCGGCCCCGGGTGAAAGGCACTACACAAAATGAGCACATATTATTACAGCCGCGCATAATGCTGACAAATGCCGTTACTCCGTTTGTATTTAACCGAACGGGAGCAATATCTGCATAAGTTTCTTCACGGCTTAATAATACATTTACGCTTTTCTGACCATCGCCGGCTTCGTCCACCAGTTTGGGCAGGCTGCGGTAAGCATCGGGGCCTACAACAATATCCACCAACTTCTCCTCTTCTAAAAATTTCGACTTCAACCGTTCGGCCATGCACCCCAGTACCCCCACCAGGGTTCCGGGATTTTGAGCCTTCAGTTTTTTAAACTCACTGAGGCGTTTGCGAACGGTTTGCTCCGCCTTTTCGCGTATAGAGCAGGTATTGATAAAGATAAGATCCGCTTCCTCCACGTTTCTTGTTGCACCAAAACCTTCTTTATTTAAAATAGACGCCACCACTTCACTATCAGCAAAATTCATCTGGCAACCGTAGCTTTCTATATAAAATTTCTTCCGGTACTCATTAGGGTCCAGCGTAAAAGGGGCAAAACTTTCTCCCTGGCGCGCCTCATCATGTACTTTATTTGCAACTAAATCAAGCATTAAATTCTATTTACGGGTTTTAATCTGCAAAGATAGGCAATCGAATGCACTTTATGACAGGTTGACAGGTTGATACACGTATAAACATTTTTACCCAGGTCAGACCGGGACGGTCAGACCAGCCTGCAAGTGAGCCGCCAGAAAAGGTTTCAGAATCACAGCCCCAAATAATTAACAAACTCAATTGTTTTTTGCAAAAAACTTCGTACATTTGCACGCTCTAATTTTAGGGCAGGTAGTATCATGGCTAAAGGGAGAGAATACGATATCGCGTTTGTGGGGTTAAAACCCGGAGTTCATGAGTATAATTACGAAATAACAGATAAGTTCTTTGAGGCATTTCAGCAGCAGGATTTTACTAACTGCCATGCACAGGTAAAATTGCTTTTGGATAAAAAAAGCAGTTTTATGATGCTTAAATTTGAAATTGGCGGTACCCTGCAGGTAGTTTGCGACAGGTGTAACAATGATTTAATCCTTAATTTATGGGATGAGTTTAATGTTACTGTTAAAATGGTAGAGGAGCCGGACCTAATGAACGAGCAGGAAGATGATCCCGATGTTTATTACATTAGCCGGGGCGAAAGCCATATTAATGTGGAAAACTGGATATATGAGTTCATCAACCTGAGTATCCCGATGCACAAAACCTGCAATGCTAATGGCGCTCAATGTAATAAAGAGGCCCTGAAAATGCTCGATAAACTCGAACACGAAAAACCGCCCGGTCCAGATGTAAATCCGATCTGGAAAGGACTTGAACAGTTTAAGAACAAGAAAGATTAGGCCGCCCCTTACCTCCTTCAGGGAAAGGATACCCGGTCTTAAACAAGAATTGTAAGTATTTTTTTAAAATAGATTTTTTAACGCATTTAATAAAGAGTTATGCCAAATCCTAAACGCAGGCACAGCCAGCAAAGAAGCGCAAAACGCAGGACACACTATAAAGCAACAGGACAAACTTTAACTACTGATGCCACTTCCGGCGAAACGCATGTACGTCACCGCGCTCATGTTAGCGAAGGAAAACTGATATATAAAGGCAAAGTAGTTGCTGAAAAAGCACCTTCAAAAGCATAAGAGATATCTGTTCCTATATTATTTTTTGTAAAATTCCATGTACAATACCGGTATTGCTGGTGAATGTATTTGGAATTTTTTTATTTTAGCCTTCGAATATGAATATTGGAATTGACATGATGGGTGGCGATCACGCGCCACTGGAAGCAGTAAAAGGGGTAAAAGAATATCTTGCCCTGCATGATTTTGACGGCCTGCACCTGGTACTTTTTGGTGAAGCTGCGGTATTGAATGCATTACTTACTGAACATCCGTTAGATCCCGCTAAATATACAATTGTGCACGCGCCCCAGATAGTGGGCATGCATGAACATCCTACCAGGGCTCTGAAAGAAAAAACACATTCTTCCATCGCTGTGGGTTTTAAATACCTGGCAACCGGTAAAATTGATGCTTTTATCAGCGCGGGAAACACCGGGGCAATGCTGGTGGGAGCTTTGTTCAGTATTAAAGCTGTAGAAGGTGTTTTACGCCCCACTATATCCTCTGTAATACCCAAACAGGACGGAAGCACCGGGCTACTCTTAGATGTTGGCCTTAATGCCGATTGTAAGCCGGAGCAGCTCAACCAGTTTGCCGTTATGGGATCCGTTTTCAGTAAATATATCCTGGGAATCGATAACCCGAAAGTTGCTCTTTTAAATGTGGGGGAAGAAGAAGGAAAAGGGAATATTCTGGCACAGGCAACTTACCCGTTACTGAAAACCAATAAGGCTGTTAATTTTATTGGCAATATTGAAGGAAGAGATGTATTTGGCGAAAAAGCGGATATAATGGTTTGTGAAGGATTTACAGGAAATGTTATTTTAAAGCTTGCCGAATCTATCTATGATATTGCCCGAAACCAGCGCCTGGACAACCCGTATTTAAACAGGTTTAATTTTGAAATATACGGCGGCACACCGGTTCTGGGAGTTGAAAAACCTGTTATTATCGGACATGGCATTTCGCAGGCCACGGCTTTCCGTAATATGGTGGATGTTGCTGTGAGGATGCTGCATACCGATGTATTAGGAAAAGTGAAAGAGGCCATAGAACGTATATAAGCCAGGTTTTTATTTTATTTAGCCATTCATAGTTTTCACTTCAGCAACCGCTCATCAAATGTAAACTTCTCAACAGCAAGTATTTTTATCCTGATAAAATCCGGATGTTGCGGATTGATCAGATAATTGTATTCTTCTGTAATAATAGCCGACGGTACCTGTAAAACTGCAGTCTGGTTTTCTTTTAACCATGCATCTCCAATGGTTTGGCAGGAAGCGTAATTAATATATTCCTGCCAATGAGCAGATAGTATCTTTTTATTTATTTTTTTCACTTCAAGCTCATCCGGTATTTCTATCAATGTAACCCGGAAAAGTTCATCCCTTCCAATTCCTCGCCGGTGCACCATATTTTCCAAACAGGCCAATGCTCTGGTACTGGCTGTATAAAGCATAAAATGGCCGTTGCTGTTCCATCTGGCTGCACGGCCAGAGGCTGTTAGATGGCCGGCCCATTTCTCCAGGGTAATGCGATAAGCGATCATGCCAATGCTCCATATTCAATTCTGAGCAGTTCTTCCATTACCAGATTAATACCGCCCTGTGTATAGAGCAAATCAAAAGGGACTATCCCTCCCAATCCTGAAGCGGGCTGCTTCAGCCATTGGTTAAAGGCCTCTGCATCACCAAGAATTTCCTGCCCTTTTTTATAGAGCAACATTAATTGCAAAAGCTGCTCGCTTTCTATGCGACCCAGCTTATGACGGCGCAACCGGTAGTTATCGATCGTTTTGGGTGTAGCGTCAATGAATGCAGCTAACTGGTTTTTATTCAGGGACGAAACCTTTATAATTTCGTCAAAAACAGAAACAGCCAATCCCTCGGCAGCTTTCATTACCAATGCTACCGGATTGGAAAGCTCTTTTTCATACTGATGAAACAGAGATACCTTTGTATTTGTTATATTTGTTACAACATTCATAACGGAAATATTTCCAAACAAAAGTAAGGAATAATTACGTATAATAAAAGGTATTTTTTCTAATCAAAAATTATATCAACAGTAGTTTTTAATAATTGATTGGTGTATGAAAAGAAATCTCCTGTTTGTAGCATTACAATTTGCCGCTGTTTTCCTGTATGCGCAGCCTGAAGCACCTACCCCCCAATGGCGGCCTGTATATCATTTTACACCGGAAAAGAACTGGACCAACGATCCCAACGGCCTTATTTATTTAAACGGCACCTATCATTTATATAACCAGCAAAACCCTTTCGAAAACAGGTGGGGCCACATGAGCTGGGGCCATGCCACCAGCACCGATCTTATTCACTGGAAACATTTGCCCCTTGCTATTCCTGAAACAATCGACGGTAAGGACACGCTCTGGCGTTTTTCGGGCAGCGCTGTATGGGATAAACATAATACCAGCGGATGGTGTAAAAATGAAAACTGTATAGTGGCTGTTTATACCGTGCATGAACCTCACCGCAGCAGGGAAACCCAATATGTAGCATACAGTAATGACGGCGGAGCCACCTTTACAAATTATGATCAGAACCCGGTTATCGACCTGGAGAAGCTGGACTTCCGGGACCCCAATGTATTTTGGTACGAGCCCGGTAAGTTTTGGTTAATGAGCGTTGTATTGCCAGCCGAACACAAGGTGCAGTTCTATCGTTCAGACAATTTAAGGCAATGGGACCTTCTGAGTGAATTTGGTCCCCAGGGGTACACCGGCGCCAACTGGGAATGCCCTTTTCTCATTGAATTACCGGTTATAGGAAAACCAAAGCAAACCAAGTGGGTATTGGTACTCTCTGCAGCAGGTGGCGCAAAAGGCGTTTTCCAGCAATATTTTATAGGTGATTTTGATGGGCAGCAATTCAAAAATGATAATGCTGCTGATAGCATTTTCCCGCTGGATTATGGAGACAGTTTCTATGCTTCCATTCCCTGGAATCATTTACCCGCCAACCAAAAAACATATATAGGCTGGATGATCCCTAATCCGCAACCCACCAGCCCCTGGAGAGGGCAAATGTCGATACCCCGGGACCTGAGTTTAAAAGAAACCAAAAACGGAATAAGACTGGTGCAGCAACCTGCCGCAGTAATCAGCAGCAGGTTAAGCCAGTTCTCTCATAACCGGATATTTACGGTTAAAAACCTGTCGGTGAACAATACTGACAGCACCCTCTCCGCCGGAAATATTACCGGCAATAATTGTTACTGGTTAAAAGCTGAATTGAATGTACAGGCCGGGGCTGTAGCCGGCCTCAAACTGACGCAGGAAAAAGACGCTTCCGGAAAGGTTATTCATGAAACGATTATTGGATATGATGCCGAAAAAAAACAACTATTCGTTGACAGAACAAACAGCGGAGGGCAGTTAAACCAGGACAAAATAAGGCAGGTGATCAATATTGCAGAGAGCGATAACAAAGTGGAATTAGAAATTTTGCTGGATAAATCTTCTTTAGAAGTATTTGTCAATAAAGGTTTATATGCCCTTAGCACTTCTATATATCCGAATGAGCGATCCACCGGAATTGCAGCATTTGCTGCGAATGGAAATGCGGTAATCAAAAACTTAAGAATCCGGGATATGCATCAGCAATGATGAATGGTGCGCTAATTCTCGAATACAATGGTTTTGTTGTGGTACACCAATACCCTGTCCTGCATTACAAATTGCAGGGCATTTGCCAATACAGACTTTTCGATCTCCCGCCCCAGCCTGATCATATCTTTAACGGAATGCGCATGATTAACCGAAATGGTCTGCTGTGCAATAATAGGCCCCTCATCCAGTACATTGGTTACAAAATGTGCCGTAGCGCCAATCAGTTTTACGCCACGCTCATACGCCTGTTTATAAGGGTGGGCACCTATAAATGCAGGTAAGAAGGAATGATGAATATTGATGATCTGAGCAGGGTATTTACTGATAAATTCGGGAGATAATATGCGCATGAACTTGGCAAGTATGATATAGTCAAATTCATATTGACTGAGAACAGTTGCTATTTCCTGCTCGAACACATGCTTTTCTTTCTCCTCATGAGAAATGTAATGAAAGGGAATGCCAAATTTATCGGCCAGGGGCTGTAAAGTATTGTAATTACCAATTACGCATTGCACAGTGGCGCCCAGTGTATTAAAATAATGCCTTAGCAGGATATCGCCCAGGCAATGGTGTTCTTTCGTAACTAAAACAGCTATTTTTTTAACGTTTTCAAACCGGATGCTGATCTCGGTATCCGGCGGCAGCTTCGATCGCAGCTGCTTCTGAAGATAATCAAGATCTGTATCTCCCTGCACATCCAGCCTTATATAGAAACGATTCTCTTCCACGTTCACATATTCCTTCATCGAAATGATATTTAGATTGGCAATGGCCATTGTTGACGCTATATCGGCCACCAGCCCTACCCTGTCGCTGCATTGTAATAATATTACCATTCTGAATTTCTGATTGATGATTTATAATTCCTGATTTCCGCTGCCGCTACACTTCCCTGGTTGCACGGCATAACACAAAATTAATTCACAAGTGCCATACAAAGTCCTGTAAGCTTTCAAATACCAGGTCGATATCAGGATGAGGCAGTTTTATAGTTTTATTAGTAGTGGTTACAAAAACAGTATGCATACCCGTAAAACGGCCAAATTTCATGTCGCTCATACTATTGCCAATAATAAGGGACCTGCTGAAATCGATATCCGGAAAATCAGACAAAGCCTGCAAGGCCATACCCGGGTTGGGTTTACGCCAGAAAGACAAATCCTCCGCATCAGTACAAAAATATACCGAGTCAATAGCTCCCCCCGCCTGTTCAACGTTTTTCAGCATCTTTTCATTCATTGCTTTTAAGTCCCCGGCTTTAATAATGCCACGACCTACGCCACGCTGGTTAGTTATCACGATAATGCGCTTAAATGTATCTGAAAGCACTTTAAACAGTTCAGGCGCACCTTCAGTAAACCGGAATGCATCGGGTGTTGTAATATAGCCGCCCGGCTTGTCATGGTTGATCACGCCATCCCTATCGAGGAATAAAGTCCACTCATTATTAATCGCAGACAGATCAAAACCGGGCAGGGCAAAATGCTGCTGGGCCACATTATAGTCTTCAGGAATCCCTATATCAATAAAGTAAGTGTTTGTTATGATCCCTGAAAGCACTTTTTCACTAACAACTTTTTCCAGGTAATCTTTTTCAAAAGAAAATTTAGGCGGAAAGCTCCTTTGCAAAAACAAGGTTTTATTTACGAGGTATAAGCCTGCATTGATCAGTCCGCTATCGTAATATTGTTTTTCCTTAAAGCTGGTGATAATATGCTGTTCATTAAGCGTAACCACACCATACCGGTCGAAGTGCCGCATAGGTTTTAAGGCCAGGGTACATTCAGTCATGTTTTGTAAATGGCGTGCCATTTGAGCCTTCGCGTCAAATTTGAAGAGCGTATCTCCGTTAGCAATAAATACATTTTCCGTATTAGCTTTTTGAAGGGCATATTTAATAGCTCCTCCGGTACCCAGCGGTTCCGCTTCGATCACATATTCATAATTGAGCGTGGGAAATTCCTTTTCGAGCCATTCCAAAATTACCTCATGCATATAGCCCAGGCTGAAAATAAGTTTTTCAATACCCTGCATACGCAAATAGTTGACCACATAATATAAGAACGGCCGGGCGGCAACCGGCGCCATACATTTCGGCAAGTCCGGCACCGCGCTGCGAAGCCGGGTGCCCAGTCCTCCTGCAAGAACGATAGCCTCCCTGCTGACAAACTGCTCTCCTGATATTTTTTTCTGGATATCCATTTTTATGCCGGCAAGACTTATCCAGCGAAATATTTTTCTTCTACTAACTGGCAAATGATATGACCCAGCAACATGTGGCTTTCCTGTATACGCGGGGTATCGGTTGATGGTATGTTAACGAGATAATCGCTCAACGGCTTCATGTTGCCGCCCGTGGCCCCTGTAAAGCCAATGGTTACCATATTTTTTCCACGGGCTGTTTCAAAAGCCTGTACAATATTCTTTGATGTTCCGGAAGTACTGAGCCCGATCAGAACGTCGCCGGGCTTTCCTAATCCCTGTATCAATCTGGCATAAATAAGATCAAAGCTGTAATCGTTAGCAACCGCAGTGAGGTACGATGTGTTACAGTGCAAAGCTTCTGCCGGTAAAGCTTTCCGGTCTTTATAAAACCTGCCGCTGAACTCTGCCGCCAGGTGCTGCGCATCTGCAGCACTGCCGCCGTTTCCACAAAAATAAACACTGTTTCCATTTTTGAACGCCGATACAATAGTATCTGTAATCCTGTTCACTGCTTCGAGTAATGCTTTGTTTTGCAATACCTGCAGTTTGGTATCTATCGATGCCTGAATAAGTTGCTGTATTTTTTCTTCCATATTTATACGGTCCAGGTTTTTAGACCATGTTTTGTAAATTGATAATTACGATGTTTACCTCCAAAGGCCTGAAGCGCTTCCTTTACTTTGTATTTTGTGTTTGCAGGGCAGTAAAAGATCATAAACCCTCCGCCGCCCGCGCCGCTTATTTTTCCTCCGGTTGCACCGGCTGCTTTTGCAGCTGTATAGATATCATCGATCAGCTGGTTATTGATGCCCTGTGCCATCCTGCGCTTTTGCTCAAATCCTATATCCAGTATATTCCCTATTTCGTGCAGCTGCCCTTTTAACAGCGCTTCCTTCATCAGCTGTGCCTGCTGTTTCAACTGGTGCATTGCTTCAATAGAGGTTTGCTTTTTTTCTGTTACATTCTTGCTTTGCTCTGTAATGATCTTTGCCGATTCGCGGCTTGTGGAAGTATAATATAGCAGCAGGTTATTCTCCAGCTCATCCAGGTAACGCTGCCTGATGCGTAAGGGATTTACAATCACTTTGTCGTCGCTGTAAAACTCCATAAAATTTACACCGCCAAAGGTTGCGGCATACTGGTCCTGCCTGCCCCCGGCCAGTTTAAGATCTTTTCTTTCGATATCATAGGCATAATGCGCAATATCGTATTCGCCTAACGGCAATTGCAGCATTTCGGCAAAAGCGCCCACTATGGCCACCACCAGCGTGGATGAAGTGCCCAGCCCCGATCCGGCAGGCGCATCAACAAAAGTGCTTAATTTAAAACCACGCTTCCCAAACGGGTAATCTTTTTGAATGCGGTTGTACACACCTTTTAATAAATCAAGATGGCCATTAACAGGTAATTGTTTATTCCAGTCCAACACCTCCGATTCATTACGGTCAAATGCCTCAAGGACGATCTTTTCATCATCGGTAATTTCTATAGTGGCATTGGCATTTAATGAAATCGTTGCGTTAAGAATAGCGCCTCCAAATTCATCGCAATAAGGACTTACATCTGTACCCCCACCGGCCAATCCTATCCTTAAAGGAGCTTTACTTCTGTGGATCATTTGTCGTTTTATTTTATTAAAAGGCTGACATGATAAGTTTATGCGCTGTTCATTAATTTCTAAACAATAAACTGATCAACCAACAACAGACATAATCGCCTTCACGATATTAGCCCAGCTGTACTTTTCCTTTTCGCTGCGAAGATGTGGAATAAAATGATTTTCTCCTAATTCATAAAAACGTTTTATCGCCGCGGCAATAGCAGCAGGATCAGGCTCAACTACCAATCCGCATTTTTCATCGGGCACCAGCGCCGGCAGGCCGCCTACATTAGTAACAATCATTGGCTTTTCAAAATAATAGGCTAATGGCGTTACCCCGCTTTGAGTAGCATTTTTATAAGGCTGTGCTACCACATCGGCCGCGCACAGGTAATACCTTACTTCACTATCGGCTATAAAATTCGTTTTCAGAACGAGCATATCTCTTATGTCCAATTCATTTATTAAATCGCTATAATATTGTTCGTCTTCATAAAACTCTCCGGCTACCAATAATTTGATATCTTGAATTTCGGGTTTGAGACAGGCCATTGCCTTTAGTAGCAGATCCAGCCCTTTATATTTCCGGATAAAACCAAAGAACAATATAATTTTTCCCGACGGAGGCAGGCCCAGCCTCAATCGTGCATCCACTTTAGCAACAATGGTTCCAAAATTATCGTACAACGGGTGCTGTACCAATACGGCCGGCTTTGTCTTGTCAAATTTTCTGAGGTCTGACAATACTTTTTCGCTCATTGTTATAAAACCATCTACCGGCTTTATAAAATATCTGGTAAATTGCTGGTCGCCTGCACGTTTTTCATGAGGCATAATATTATCGGCAATACAAATGATCTTTGTGTGTTTATTTCTCTTCACCTGCCTTAATATGGTTCCCAGGGCAGGCCCCATAAAAGGCAGCCAGTATCGCACCACAATCACATCCGCATGCTCTTTTTTTAACTGGATGCCAATTTTTGTCCAATTGACGGGGTTAACTGAATTTATTTTTGAGTATATCCTGATTCCATCGGGCGCCGGTTCATCTGTATACTGCGTTTTCCCCGGAAATAAAAACGACGGATATTGGAGACTGAAAGAACAAATAGTACACTTGTGCCCCATGGCAATAAATTCTTTTGCCAAACGGTGATTGAAGGTTGCCAAACCTCCGCGCAACGGGTGTGCAGGTCCTATAATGATTACCTTTGCCATATAGTGCAGCAAATATAGCTTATTGAACAGTTGATGAAATAATAAATTGCCGGTAGCCGGCGGATTAACCAATTATTAGAATTTACAGAATTCCTGTTAACATTTCAACTTGTAAACTTGTGAACTATAATTTACATTTGCCTTATGAGGCGCAGCTTTGAAGATACGTACAAGCATAAAGGATTAAGAAAGAAACTAATTGACGGCATTCGTGCCAAAGGTATACAGGACGAAAATGTTCTGGAAGCTCTTAATAAAATTCCCCGGCACTTTTTTTTAGATTCGGCTTTTGACGATGTTGCTTATGTAGACAAGGCTTTTCCCATTGGGGAAGGACAAACCATTTCGCAGCCTTACACGGTTGCTTATCAAAGTGAGTTATTGCAAATTAAAAAAAACGATAAAGTACTGGAAATAGGTACCGGAAGCGCCTACCAGGCGGTAGTGCTGGCAGCAATGGGCGCAAAGGTATTCACTATTGAACGGCAAAAAAAATTATTTGATCAAAATAAACTGTTTACCTATCTTAAACAATATACTTCCATAAAATTCTTTTATGGTGATGGTTTTGAAGGGTTGAAAACTTATGCGCCTTTTGATAAAGTGATCATAACAGCCGCAGCACCAGAAATTCCCCAAAAACTTATAGACCAGATGAAAGTAGGCGGCAAAATGGTAATACCTGTAAATATTGGCAATATTCAGCAGATGCGAAGGGTAACAAAACTGGAAAACGATATAGATGTTGAATATTTTGATAATTTTTCATTTGTACCTATGCTGCAGGGCAAAAACTCCTGATATTGCTGATGAAAGGCACATTAAGAATTTTCGTTACCGGCATGTTCGTTAGTTTCCTGGGAACTTTACCCCTGGGCACCTTAAACATTGCGGCTATGCAGATATCCATTACAGACTCTGCACGCAGCGCCCTGCTTTTTTCGCTGGGCTCTTTAAGCGCCGAAATGATTTATGTGCGTATTTCTCTTGTGGCTATGGATTGGATTCGCAAACAGGAAAAAATATTTAAGATACTGGAGTGGGTTACTTTATTTATCATTATTGCACTTGCGGTAACCAGTTTTATAGCAGCAACACATCCACACGGGCACAAAAATGTAATCTTAAACAGTAAGCTGCCCGCCTACCTGCTGGGATTAACTATGAGCGCCCTGAATCCTGTTCAGATACCTTTTTGGTTTGGATGGAGCACGGTATTGTTTACCAAAAAAGTACTCTTACCCAACCCGGTCCATTATAATTTTTATACAGCAGGTATCGGACTCGGTACGCTGTTGGGCAATTGTGTTTTTATTTTCGGGGGCAGGTTGATTGCAGGAAAAATACAGAACAATCAATCAATACTTAATTATATTATCGGGGGGGTGTTTGTAATAACAGCGCTTATACAAATGTGGCGGATGTTCATTAAAAAGAAAGATGTGATTGAAAAAATTCACGCAGCTGAAGAAAAACGGGCAGAACTGGGGCGCGAACAGTAAAAAGCACCATGCTTTTGAATGATTAATTTTGAATGGTAATTTGAAAACTGAAACCTATATTTAGCCTTTAGCTTTATGCTTTATGCTTTATGCTAAATTCCGGTTTCCATTCAATTCTTAATACCAGACCGGTGCTGTTTGTTATTTTAAACCGGTCATCAATACGATACCCTACCACCCAGATAATTTTCTTATTCGCTTCCAGCACCCAGGTCTTTTCTTTTTCCGGCAATGACAATTTCCTGTCAATAAAGAAACGGGAAAGTTTCTTTTTTTTAGGCATTCCCAAGGGATAAAAATAATCACCAATACGCCAGGGACGTAATACAAGCGGGTATTGTATCTGAGCAGCATCAATGCAGGCGATATTATTTTCTTTCGATATATTTTCCCTGGTTGTACTTTTCAATATTAATACACCATTTGGAAAATGGTATGTACCCATCGCATCAATCACTACAGCTGAATGGTTTTGATCTTTTAAAGCCGAAATGATCAGGTGCCTGCGATCTTTTAAAACGCGATGGGTAGCAGACAGGATATATTTTCCCGGGCCGCTTTGCAACAAATCAATAATTTCAGGAAGCTGGGAAGCTTTAAAACCGAAGGGTTTCAATAATTCCAATAAAACCGTCTTCATGGCCGGATTTTTTTGCAGCAGCAGCACCGGGATATAAACTTCGTCACCTCTTTTTTCAGTCAGTCTTTTGATCCATCGCTCCGTTTCATTACGATACAGCCATTCCACCTCTTTCAGGCGGTCAATGTTATTAAAAATATTATCAGCAGCACCGGGGTAAACTTTCTCTATAAAGGGCAGCACCGTGTTGCGAAAATAATTCCGGGTATAATCATCCTTAAAATTACTTTCGTCCTGTACAAAAGCTATATTATTTTCATTTAAAAAAATTTCAAGATCCGATCTTTTAGCAAATAATAAAGGCCGCTTTATTTTTCCATTTTGCTCCCGGATGCCCGTTAGCCCTTTAATGCCCGTGCCCCTGAAGAAATTCATCAAAACGGTTTCGATGTTATCATCGGCATGATGGGCCGTTAAAATAAAATCATAATTATTTTCCTGTCGAATTTTTTCAAACCACTCATAACGCAGTACCCGCGCGGCCTCCTGTATAGCATATTTATTTTCTTCAGCAAAAGCTCTGGTATTGAACCTTACGGAATAAAACGGCACCTCCAATTGAGTGGACATGTCCTTTACAAATGCTTCATCCCGTATACTGTCGGTACCTCTCAGCTGGAAATTACAATGTGCAATGCCAAACGCTAAACCGCTTCTTTTACATAAATGGCATAATACTACAGAGTCCACCCCCCCGCTTACTGCAACAAGCAGCCTGTTCTTTTTTGTAAAAAGATTTTTATGCTTAATATTTTCTTCAAACGCTGCTACCAGATCCATACTCATAAAATATTCAATTCTTAATACTATCATAAATTGCGATACGATGCGTATGCAATTCGTACGCAATACTATTAGCTTTTTTGCTATTATTAAAATCCAGGCTGCGGGAAGGCTGCAAGGGCATGTGACAACTCATGCAGTTTTTATGTTCGCTGTTCATTTGTAAGGAGTGCTTCGATTGCTGATGACAGGACATACATGTTGCAATAAACCTGTCAGCTGCATCGGCTTTATTATTGTGCGAATGATGGCAGGTGATACAGGTTAACTGCGATTGCGTAAAACATTTACTTTGCTTTAATAACTGCACCTGCATACCATGCACATCCGCCGATCCTCCGGGATAATACATATAATATGCAGAAATGGCATCGCCGGGTTTAAAATTAAAAACAGACCGAAACGTAACCGCATCACCCGAATGACAGGTAGCGCACAGATCTAATTGCTGCTGGCGCGTCAATGATCTTACAGCAGTCAAAAATCCGGCCTGCCTGGCTTCAGGATGCTTTTGGTGAAAATCTACATGGGCAGCAGCCGGCCCATGACAGCGTTCACAATCTATTCCATACAAAACCGTATTGGGTCTGAATTTCTCTGTAAGCCTTAATGCACCTGATTGCTCCTCAAACCTGGAAATATAAGAAGTATGACATTCAAAACACTTGCCGGTAACCGGACGGGTGAAATATGCATGATCAATAGGAAAACCAGGACTGTTTGTCCAGATACCTTTTGATGTAAGATAAGTCAGCGGAAGCTGAAAAACCTGTCCGTCTTTCCAATAACCAAAAGTGCGGGCTTTTACCCCCCCGCCAAATACAATATCAATCTTTTCAGACTGTACTTCCTTGTTGTCCACAAAATACGATTGATAGATGCTCCCGTCTTTTTCGTGTACCTGCATCATTTTCCTATCTCCAAACCGCACTACTGCATTGCTGCCGTTTACCAGTTTCTTTAGCTCCGGAAAAGCTCCCGATGAAGCATGGAAATGGCTGGTTTGAGCATAATGATCTATAATATTCTTATGACATTTCACGCACACATCAGCCCCGGCATAGCCCTTTCCACGGGGATCTGTGGTCACATTATCCTTATACACACATCGGGTATAGACTATTATAAGCAACGTCAATAAAAAAATAACGGCATATTTTTTCCCTGGAAAATGCATTTATTATAAAGATAGTTTTTTACCACCTTACCCCCGAGAAGGATCCTGTTATTCCTATCAAAAGGTCAGATATTCATAAGCACTTTTTAATTCATTATAGGTATGCCGCTCACCCAAAGCCAGCGCCACCCTCATGCCGGACTCATACGTTTTGACGGCGTTTTGATCATCCCCCGACCGTTCAAACAGTTTTGCCAGGTGATAATAGCTGCCCACATAATCGGGGTTCGCAGCCAGCAGTGCTTCAAAAACAGTTTTAGCTTTTGCATCATTGCCTTGCTTTACATATTCTAACGCTAATGCATGTTGCAGAAAGCTGTCATCAGGGCTATTTTTCAGCATGGCTTCCAGTTGAATGATCCTGCTCATTTTATCCATTAATTTATAAAGGCGTTGCTGTTTTTTAACTTCAATCCGTTATCTTTGTTTTAGTTGCATAAACAACCTTTTTTGTCATGTGAGAACCTGAGGGTATTTTATTTAATAAAGCAAATACAGACAAGGTTCCATCTGATTCATTCATAACATAAAAAATTTGACGAATGAAAATACTTGTTTGCATAAGTAAAACGCCGGACACAACAGCAAAAATAGCTTTCACGAACAATAACACGAAATTTGAAACGAACGGCGTGCAGTGGATCATCAACCCTAATGATGAATACTATGCCCTTGTGCGTGCCATAGAACTGAAGGAAGCCGATCCTTCCATTGCTATTCACCTGATAACAGTAGGTGCAGCCGATACAGATGCGATCATCAGGAAGGCTTTGGCGCTGGGTGGCGATGAGGCCATACGCATCAATACGGAAAGCCAGGATAGTTTCAGCATCGCGTCACAAATTGCTGCAGTGGCAAAAGATGGTCATTATGACCTGATATTTACAGGAAAAGAAACCATCGATTATAACGGCAGCTCGGTAGGCGGTATGATTGCAGAGTTGTTGGATCTTCCTTATATTTCACTTGCCACAAAATTTGAATTAAAGGACACAACAGCAACTGTAACAAGAGAAATTGAAGGTGGTGAGGAAATTTGCGAAGTGAATTTGCCCGTTGTAGTAAGCTGTAATAAAGGAATGGCAGAGCAGCGCATTCCCAACATGCGTGGCATTATGGCTGCCCGAACCAAACCGCTTAAAATAACAGAACCTGTTTCAGTGGACCCCCTTACAACTGTAGTAAATTTTAGCCTGCCTCCTGCAAAAGCCGGTGTCAGGTTAATTGATCCTGATAATATTGCGGAACTGGCAACATTACTGCGTGACGAAGCAAAAGTAATATAAGGCTCAACTATCAACTATTAACTTATACCATTATGTCAGTATTAATTTTCATCGATATAGCCGAAGACGGCAATGTAAAAAAGTCATCCCTTGAAGCCCTGACCTACGGCAGCCAGGTGGCTAAACAATTGAACACCGATGCGGAAGGTGTTGTTTTATCGCCGGCATCGGAAGACTTAGGTGCACTGGGAAAATATGGCATTAAGAAGATCCACCAGGTAAATAATGATAGTTTAAAACATTTTGATGCCCAGGTATATACCAAAGTGCTGGCCCAGGTGGCGGAGCAGACAGGCGCTGCTGTGATTATTTTTTCAAACAATACAGACGGCAAAGCGCTTGCGCCAAGACTTTCAGCTAGATTAAAAGCCGGGCTGGTAGCCGGGGCTGTTGCCTTACCCCAAACTGAAAACGGGTTTGTTGTTAAGAAAAGCGTTTTCTCGGGCAAAGCATTTGCCGAGGTAAATATTACAACACCTGTAAAAATAATTTCTTTAAGTCCCAATGCTTTTAAAACTGAAGCAGGGGAAGGCACAGCCGAAGTAGCCGCCTTTAATGCTACTGTTGATACACCAAAGGTAAAAGTAACCGGCTCCAATAAACAAACCGGTGAGGTTCCACTGGCCGAAGCAGAAATTGTTGTCAGCGGCGGAAGGGGCTTAAAAGGTCCTGAAAACTGGGGGATACTGGAAGATCTTGCAAAAGCGCTTCATGCAGCGCTGGCCTGCAGCCGCCCGGTAGCCGATGCGCACTGGCGGCCGCATAACGAACATGTAGGCCAGACAGGCGGCACCATTGCTCCTAATTTATATGTAGCGGTGGGTATTTCAGGCGCCATACAGCACCTTGCAGGTGTAAACCGGAGTAAAGTTATTGTGGTGATCAATAAAGACCCGGAAGCGCCCTTTTTTAAAGCGGCAGATTATGGCGTAGTAGGCGATCTGTTTGAAGTGGTTCCCAAATTAACCGAGGCCATAAAACAACTTTAACCCGGCATAAAAAATTTATCAACACCACGTTGGAAGCTAATGTGTATCATTAGCTTTTAAATTGCCAAAAATGCTTAGTTTCGTGGCTTGTTGTTATGAAAAAAATAGAACTGGAAGTTGTAGCATTATCACATAGCATTACGCAAACACATTCCTATGCTGTTGTGCTGGGCGAAGTAAATGGCCTCCGCAGGCTGCCCATAGTAATCGGCGGATTTGAGGCCCAGGCAATTGCCGTGGCATTGGAGAAAATGAACCCCAGTCGTCCGCTGACGCACGATCTCATGAAAAATTTTATGCTGGCGTTTTCCATCGACCTGCATGAGATCATTATATCAGATCTGCAGGAAGGCATTTTCTTTAGCAAACTGGTTTGCTCCTCGGAGCATGATACCATAGAAATCGACAGCCGCACTTCCGATGCAATTGCCCTGGCGGTTCGTTTTGGTTGCCCGATTTATACCTATGAAAACATTTTAAACAATGCAGGAATTATTATGGATGATAAAGACACCGTACCTGCTGCCGAAAAACAGGAAGCGGTGGGAGGCACTATGTCCGAAGCCGCCGACAACGATCTTAAAACAATGACTACGGATGAGCTGCATAAACTGCTGAACGAAGTGCTGGAAAGCGAAGACTATATAAGGGCCATTGCCATCCGCGACGAGCTGAATAGCAGAAAAAAATAATATTATATAATATTGATTATCATATATATAAATAAAGTTAAATAAATTAATTATTGATAGTCTTTCCGAATTGCAAAATTAATCTCGGCCTTTATATAACCGGTAAAAGAGCAGATGGCTATCACAATATTGAAACCATTTTTTTACCACTTCCCTTCTATGATGTTTTAGAATTAATGGACGCCCAAAAAACAGGTATCACCGTTTTTGGCAATACCATTCCCGGCAGGCCCGAGGATAATATTGTATTAAAAGCGTGGCGTTTATTAAAAAAGAAATTTCCCATACTTCCCCCTGTTCATTTCTGTCTTTTAAAAAACATACCGGCAGGTGCGGGTCTTGGAGCTGGCAGCGCTAACGGAGCATTTACGCTGATCGCGCTGAACGAAAAATACCAGCTCCGTTTATCAGCCGATCAACTTATGCATTATGCCCTGCAGCTGGGCAGCGATTGTCCTTTTTTTATATTCAATAAAGCAACTTTTGCTTCGGGGCGTGGAGAAATTTTTAACGCAATTGACCTGGATATTTCAGCATACAAAATTGTTATTGTTAATCCGGGTATCCATATTGCCACTCCATGGGCTTTTAGCCAAGCAAAACCAGCTAAGGTCCCGCATAATTTAAAGCATATAATTAAAGAAGATATAATATATTGGAAAAAAATGATAACCAATAATTTTGAATACCCCGTTTTTTTGCAATACCCGGAAATTGAAGCCATAAAAAACACACTTTACGCCAACGGGGCTTCTTTTGCACTGATGAGCGGCAGCGGCAGTACGGTGTATGGCTTATTTAAAAAAAGCATTTCGCCGGAATTTAATTTTCCCGAAAATTATTTTGTAAGAACCATACCGCTTTGATCAAAAACAAACCGGCCTGCTTTAAAGCGCCAATGGTATCAGCACCTGGTCTATTTTATGCAGCACACCGTTAAGGTAATGCTGATCGCTGGTACCGGTGCCCGGTGTGGGATTGATCAAAATATTAGCCGCCGTGCTGTTTTGCGCGCCCATTACCGTGGCGGCCGTTACACCTGCCGTACCCAGCGTGACGGTTAATCCAATACCAGGATGATCGGCCAGACTGCTGTTCAGCATGGTTTGATACCAGGTTGTTGTTGTGGGAAAATTATTTAAGAAAGCCCGCATTCCGGCAGGGGTGCCCGACCAGTTCCCGAATAAATGATAGGCAATAATGCCCTTAACAGTAGTTGCCGTTAAGGAACCATATAAGGAGGTATTTGAAAAAATTGCCGGACCATAAGCCGTTACCCATGCAGAAGCCTGGGCCTGCGCTGTAGAGAGCGGTACTCCCTGCCGGTATAAATTTAAGGTAATAACATTTATTAACGCAGTTTGAAAAGCTGCATTTGTAGGTGCAAATAAGGTAAAGTTAGGGCCGATGGTATTCAAATTGGCCACCAGGCTGGTTGACGCGGTGCTTCCGCTGTCCGCCCTTTCAATAGCGGCTTTCAGATAGGTAAGATCAGCATCTGTCGATATTCTCGTCCACAGATAACTGGAAGGTGGCAGCGCTACTGCTGCAATATGATGAATATAGCCATTTGCTGCTTTAACATCGTTAGGTCCTGTCATAGGTATATTATTCAGCCAGTTGCCATTTATACTGGCTGGAAAAACATTCAGCCGCAAAAACGCGCTGACAGATGGCGCAGGATTTAAAATGCTTGGCAAAGGCAAATTGGGAAACGCAGCCGGAACGGCGCTGACAGGAAACAACTGGGCAACGGTATGATATTGCACCAAAGTGTCGGCGCTGCCCGAAGTGAACTGCCCGCTTCTTAAAAAAGCGGCGACAGTTGCATTGGGCGCACTGGCAGGTATGGCCCCTCCGGTTAAAAAGGCAACCGCGTTTTTAACCGCTGTATTGACAGGCACATAAAGGGTATATCGCAGCGTCTTATCATTTAACGCATCCGCTCTGCCCGATTTTTCCAATACAATATTAAACAGGCTGTCATCTTCCATAGTGGCAATCGTGTCGGCAATCGCTTTTACTGATGCGCTTCCAAACCCGTCGTCGCTTGCGGTAACGGGATACTGCTCCACATCTTTATTACAGGATACAAACAAAGTTGTCGCCGACAATATCAAAATAAAACAATAGCTCTTTATAGATGCTGGTTTCATTCTTTTTAGTTTTATGAGTACAGGTACATTAAAGGTTAAATCCATAACTTACATAATAGAGGCCGCCTACCCTTGCATTACCAATAGCATTTACATAGTATTGGTTAAGGATATTGGTGCCCCCGATCTTTATTACCGATCTTGCATCAGACAGCTTGTAACTGAATTGCGCGTCGAGGGTGTTAATCCGGGGTACGCGGCCGTTTGCAAAATCTCCGTTATAGTAAAAAGAATCCTGCCATTTGTATGCTATGTTAAATGCCATCCGTTTTTGGTGACCAAAGCCAGTATTGGCAAAGCCGGCATTGAAACGATATTTAGGCGAATTAAAGAAAGAAACAAACCCGTCGGGCAAATCGCCCAATATATCGGAAGACAAATTTGCCGAGATCGTAAAGTTTAATGGCAGCCTGTAATCCATACTGAGGCCCCAGCCATAGGTTTTAACCTTTTCATTAATATTAGTGGGTACCGAATAAATATTTCCGTTTAAAGTATCGGCCTGGGTTATAGTGCTCCCTGTTTTACTTTGAACCAGCAGGGTGCGGGTAATGAAATCCTGGTACTGTCCGTAATAGCCATACACGTCAATCATCAGCCTGTTGTCTGCCAGCACGCCTTTATAGCCCAGCTCAAAAGACGAAACGGTTTCGGGCTTATATTTTACAAAATCATATTCCGTTTGCGTACCCTGCCGCAGATCATTTAAGTAATAGACTTTGTTGGACCTGAAATTATAAAAATCCCAAAACGCTGTCTGGCCGCCTATGAGCCGTGTGTTGCTGCCTACATCTAAGTTGATCCATTGCTGCTGGGTAGACGGGAAGCGATAAGCTGTTTGATAACTGAAGCGAATATTCTGATTTTGTGCAACCGTTACCACGGCTGTTGCCCTTGGTGTAAACCGGCCTTTAAAGTTCTGGTTCTTGTCGTAGCGTCCCGCAACCGTCAATCGCAACACCTCTCCTATTTTTTTACTTAACTGTGCGTAGCCGCCATATTCATTAATGGGTATGGTACCGGTAGAATCGGCGAATAAAGTGCCCTCAGAGTTCAGCACATATTTCTTGAAATTACCTCCCACTAAAAGTTCCACCGTATTATTCAGCGCTTCCGAAAAATTATACTGTCCTTCTACATTATACAGGTCGGTTTTATCCACAAACAACCCGCCTCCTTCCGAAATAGGCTTGGAGCGCACACTGTCAAAGATCCGCTTCCATTCTGCGCTTCCCGCATCGGGTCTTCCCTGGTCGGCCATCGCGCGGGCAGCCAGATGCGCATCCTGATCGGTTTGGCCCGCAAGTTTAGCAGCCAGGAAAGCCTGCCCATATTGGGCATACCAGCCGTTACTGCCCGAACTTGCTTTCCAAGCTTCATTAGCCAGCCTGGTGGTTACCGTTGCATTAAAAGACTGGCCGGCATTCTCCTGCGTTGTAAACCCGCGCAAGAACCAGTTTTTATTTACAAGCTCTAACTTATACTGTCCCATTTTCATATTCTTCAAAGAGTACCTGTCGCTTCCTGTATAAACTGTATTCCCGGTACCCCAATGTGCGGCGGCAATCAGTTCTGTACCGGGCGTTATTTTAAAATTGACCGACCCGCTTAATTTAAAGTTCTGTGTAACAGGATCGATTATATCTTTTTCATTGTACCCGGTGCGCGATACGAGTATCGGATCAGCAGTAAGCGTGCTTATATAGGGGGCCAGGAATGGCGCCTGGGCCGCTACTGCATTTAGTACCTGGCGTATGTCGGCCGATGTTTCATCACCATAAACATTAATCCCGTCATAATTAGGATCGGTGGTTCTTGTTCCTGCCTTTGGAGCGCCATCCGTTCCAATACGCGAGTAGTTCCGGCTGTCCTGGCCAACCCAGTCTTTGGCCGATGTAAACTCAGAGGCGATCTTAAAAGCAAACCGGTCAGATACCTTATGCCCCCAGCGAAGGGCCCAGTTGTGAAAAGCTCCTGCTCCTGCAGCCCTGTCGTTAATATGCATCAGCCCTTCTTTAATCTCTAACGATAATCCCTGGTACTTAAACGGATTTTTACTATTGATAAGCAAAGTACCATTCATACCGCCCGGACCGTACAATGCAGATGAAGCACCCGGCAGCATATCCATGCTTTCAACGTCTAATTGTGTAAGCCCTATTACACTACCCACTGAAAAATTCAGCCCCGGGGCCTGGTTATCCATTCCATCCACAATCTGGTTCAGCCTTAAATTACCGCTGCCCATAAAGCCGCGTGTGGTGGGCGTTTTGAAGGTAAGGGAAGAGGTAACAATATCCACTCCCTTTAAATTCCCTATTATATCGTAATATCCGGGCGCCGCCGAATTACGAATGGCCGCAGCGCTCACCCTTTCAATGGTTACGGGCGACTCTACCACTCTTTCATTAAAACGAGAAGCAGATACGGTTACTTCCTGTCCCAGGTCGGCTTTGGGCACAAGCAATACTGTTAGCGAAGTAGCGCTTTCCACCGTGATCTCCTGTGTTTGATACCCTACAGAACTTATTGTTAAAGTAGCGGGCAGGGTGTTCACATTTATTTCAAACGCTCCCTTTGCATTAGAGAATGTGCCGGCAGGGGTTCCGTTCAGGGTAACAGAAACGGCCGGCACCAGCTCCAGTGTTTCACTGTTTTTTACCACGCCTCTTATAACCTGTGCATAAACAGGTTTTACAAAAGCGCATAAGAACGCCATGATAGCAAACAACCGTAGTACAATTTTCATTATTATGTTTTTTAGTTTAGCCCGCATGGGCGTTTCCCTAGCAAGTCTTTTGTTTCCTGATGTTAAAATAACACTTGTTAGTGTATTTGCAAAAAAAAGTATTTGCATGCAAAACCTTACTAATTGGGCCATTCTTAATTAATTTCGCGCCATGTCTGATTTAAACTTTCCCCAGCAAACCAGTTTTTACCGCGGTAAGGTAAGAGATGTATATACTATCAATAACAGGCTGTTGGTAATGATCGCATCCGATCGTATTTCGGCTTTTGACGTCATCCTTCCCAGGCCCATTCCTTATAAGGGACAGGTGCTGAACCAGATAGCGGCTTATATGCTGCATGCCACAAAAGATATCTGCAAAAACTGGCTGCTTGAAACGCCCACAGCTAATAGTTCGGTTGGGTATAAATGCGAGCCTTTTAAAATAGAAATGGTGGTGCGTGGTCACCTGACAGGGCATGCATGGAGAACTTACCAGAGCGGTAAAAAAGTATTGTGCGGTGTAGCCATGCCGGAGAACATGAAAGAAAATGATGCTTTTCCAACACCCATTATTACGCCAAGTACAAAGGCAAGCGAAGGGCACGACGAAGATATCAGCAAAGAGGAAATCATAGCCCAGGGACTGGCAACTGCAGCAGAATGGGAACAGCTTGAAACCCTGGCGCTGCACTTATTTAAGCGCGGACAGGAACTGGCGCTGAAACAGGGACTGATACTGGTAGATACCAAGTACGAATTCGGGAAGCTGAACGGTGAAATCGTTTTAATGGATGAGCTACATACGCCCGACAGTTCGCGGTATTTTTATGCTGATGGCTTTGAAGCGCGCCAGCAAAATGGTGAACGCCAGAAACAGCTCAGTAAAGAATTTGTAAGGGAATGGCTGATCGAAAATAACTTTATGGGAAAAGAAGGTCAGCAGGTGCCAGAAATGAGTGATGAATGGATCAGCACCATATCACAACGCTATATCGAGCTTTACGAAAAAGTGGTCGGACAAAAATTTGTGCCGCAGCATGTAAGCGATGAAGAGCAGGTAGCGCAAATTTCCAAAACGCTGCAGAAATATTAACAAAACGGGCCGCATTGCGCGACCCATTTTTATAGAGAACGGATAAATTGCTATTTCGTAATACAATGTTTTTTCGAACACTGTATTGTTCCTTTTAGAAAAAAACAGAGAAAACTTACTTTGAAACATTTATTCTACTGCTGGTACGTTTTTGAATTTTAATTCCTTTTGTTGCAAAGGATGTTTCTTTTCGCTTAATGGAATTAATAGCATCACTTTCATAATCAAAAAATTCATCAACTTCAATTGCAGTATATTTTCCAACACTTTTGTTGTAAACTTTTCTGCTACCTCCTACAGCGAAATTACCGTATAAAACGTCGTCCTCTATAGGCCAACTGTTTTGATCATTATCTACACTATACATTACTCCATATTGACCATCAATATCCATTTTGGTTACAAAATAGGGACTGGTATCAGAATTATATGTAACAATTCCCGACTCTTCGTTGTCATCATCATAATAATGTCTTTTAGTACAACTGGATAATAGCATAATACCAGCAAACACAACCAGGGAAAGAGAGAGTAGTTTTTTCATTTTTGGAAAGTTTAGTAGTTTAACATTTTTGTGCTTTCATTTACATAGATAAATTTTTTGTTAAATAGGTTTGTATACAATTGTTAAAAAAGTTATAATAGATATTTAGGCTAAATTGCGACAATGAAATCTGCTTCAATTATTATTTTACACGCCACCTTTCTATTATTGTGTAATACAGCATTATGGGCACAGCGCCTGGTGGTGGGCACTTATACCCATACAGGTACAAGCAAGGGTATTTATATTTATGATTTTGATGTAAAAACGGGAAGGTCAGCGCCGGTAAGCTATGTTGAAACAGAAAACCCCTCCTATCTCGTTATCAATGACCACCATACTCATGTTTACGCAGTAAATGAGGGAGATCCCGGCCATCTTTCTTCTTTTTCTTATGATAAAAATACCGGCCGGCTTCATTTTTTAAATAAAGTATCCAGCGAAGGCAGCGCGCCCTGTTACATAAGTATCGACAAAACCGGGAAATGGCTTTTTGCCGGCAATTATAGCAGCGGGAACCTCACTGTACATTCCATAAACCCGGATGGCACTATCGGGGCGCTGCACCAGTTTGTTCAGCATGCAGGTGCGGGAATCAACACATCCCGCCAGGAGGGGCCGCATGTACATTGCACTTATGTAGGCAATGATAATAAGCATTTATATGTACCGGACTTAGGGCTTGATAAAGTAATGGTATATCCTTTTGATGCTTCAACCGGTTTATTAGATAGTGCAAATAAAACCTGGATCGCTGTTGCGCCCGGTGGCGGGCCACGCCATATTGTTTTTTCAAAAAATGGCCGGTATGCTTACCTGGCCGAAGAAATGTCTGGTAATGTAAACGTCATCCTGAAAACAGGAAATAATTATAAAATCATCCAGACAGAAAACCATTTACCAAGGGACCAGGAAGGCGCCGGTGCCGATATACATTTATCGCCCGATGAAAAATTCCTCTATGTATCGCAGCGAAGCAACAGCACCATACAAATATTTAAAGTTGACGCTACTAAAGGCACTTTAAAATATATAGGCGGACAATCGACCATGGGTAACTTTCCCCGAAACTTCACGATCCACCCTTCAGGGAGGTATTTGCTGGCAGCCAACCAGAAATCAAACGATATCACGGTCTTTAAAAGAGATATACAAACCGGTTTGCTAACGGATACAAAAGAACGTATTAAAGTTGGCGTTCCCGTTTGCCTGCAATGGATAAACTAAACATTCCTATCAAGCAGCCGGGCTAAAGCCTTACAGGCCTGAAAGCATTATTTTATTTACCCGGCAGATCGGGAGGCTATACCGGGCAAACCTCAGTCAGACCGGGACGATTATATCCCAGTCAGACAGGGGCGGTCAGACTGGGTAAATAAAAGTATTTTTGTTGTTTACTTTAAGCAATGTCATCAATAACAGCCCATACCTTACTGGTTAAGCAAATCAGCAGCCGATTAGGCTTTGATTATTGCGGCATTGCACGCGCCCGTCCGCTTGATGAGGACGCCAGAAAACTGGAGCAATGGCTGCATAAAGGAATGCATGGCCAGATGAAATATATGGAAAATCATTTTGACCTGCGTATTGATCCTACCAAACTGGTGCCGGGCGCCAGGTCCGTCATTTCCCTGCTGATCAATTATTTCCCCCCGGAACAGCAGGTGCCGGATGCACCTAAAATTTCCAAATATGCTTACAGCAACGATTATCATGAAACCATCCGATCCAAATTAAATGAATTTCTCTTTCTGGTAAGAGAAAAAACAGGAGATATACAAGGCCGCGGATTTGTAGACTCAGCGCCCGTGCTGGAACGCAGCTGGGCAAAAAAAAGCGGGCTGGGCTGGATAGGTAAAAACGGGAACCTCATCACTAAAAAAAACGGATCTTTCTTTTTTATCGCAACGCTGATCACTGATCTGGAACTGGAGTATGACGATCCTTATGCAAAAGATTTTTGCGGATCGTGCACCAGGTGTGTCGACGCCTGTCCTACGCAGGCCATACTCCCCGATAAAGTGATAGATGGCAGCCGGTGTATTTCCTATTTTACTATTGAACTGAAAGAGCTGTTATTACCGGAGAAGATGAAAGGAACTTTTGATAACTGGATGTTTGGATGCGATACCTGCCAGGATGTTTGTCCCTGGAACCGCTTTAGCAAGCCGAATACTACCGGCGATTTTAATCCCATACCCGAAATACTGAACCTGTCGACCAAAGAGTGGGAAATGATGACCGAAGAGACTTTTAAAAAAATATTCAGGCATTCAGCATTAAAACGCAGCAAGTACAAAGGCATCCAGAGAAACCTGAAATTTATACAGTAACGAAAAGCAGTTTATAGTGGCAACGACATGATTTTTATCGTCATTCCGAGTTATCTATTTGCTGTGCCCACCTACCGGCAGGCAGGCAAAACCAAAGAGGCCATGACAAATAAAATTGATTATCGACACATAGAACACCAGTCATTGTCAGATAAAACAGCAGCATATTTATTGCTCTTTTAAATTATGAAGCCCCAGCAGCATCCGGTCGCCATAACTCTTATCCAGCAATAAGCTGGAAAATTTTTCCCAGGGATACCATTTAAGATGGGTTTCCATAACGTTTTGAAGCGCCAGCGAATCGTTTCTGTTGTCTTTATTGATCTGCCAGGTGGCGGTTACCGGCCTATCACCTTTTTGCATCTCAACAATAACCACACTATCCGAAGCCTGCTTTACCTGCAGCGTGACGCCGTTTGCCGTAGCCTTTACCACCCGTTCATTTGCAGACACTGTATTTTTTAGTTCAATACGGTCAAAACCGGGGTACCAGGTTTTCCATTGCGCCAGGTCCTTTACACGGTTCAAAACCGTATCGTTGCTTAAAGGCAGGTACACCATCCTTAAAACCTGCACATGAGCCGGTATAAAAAAAGCTACCGCCGATGCCATAATAAAAAAAGCAGCGACACTAAATAATATAAGCTTTATAAATTTCATAATAGGAATATACGGTTTTAAAATGCATAAGGCTAACGGCATAAAGCTAGAAGCTAAATACAGGTTTTAGGTTTCAAGTTACAGGTTTCAAGTTACAAGCAGAAGGCCCAAAGCTTAAGGCTTAAAGCATCTTCATTATTCATATTCCCGATCCACCATTCACCATTCAAAATTCATCACTCAAAAGCATAAGGCCAAAGGCTTAAAGCCTAAAACGTCTTCATTATTCAAAATTCACCATTTATCATTCCTCCCTTACTCCCACTTCATTACTTTTACTACTATGAGGTAGATAATAATGATCCAGATACCCAAAATACCCAGCTCTTTCCAGCAATCATATAAATGAAGCCCTTCAAACGATATTTTACGCATGGCGTTGTTGAACTGCGTTAAAGGCAATAGCTGACAAAGATTCTGAAGCCATTGAGGGAAAACGCTTATTGAAAAAAAAGTTCCGGACAATAACATTTGCGGGAAACCGAAAAGATTGATCAGCAAAGGTATGCTGGTATCGCTTTTGGCAATGCTGCTAAAGATCAGCCCCACTCCCATCAGCAGAAAAAGCATGTAAATAGTCAGCAAGATCATTTCTCCAAATGTTAAAGCACCATTTATTAATGTAAAATTCAAAAAGAAATGGCCAAAAAGAATGAGCACAATAACGTTTATCAGCTGGAAGAATAAGCGGCTGGCGCCGATGCCGATCAGTATATTGATCTTTTTTACCGGAGAGGCATAGAACCTTTTTAGTACCAGTTGTTCCCGGAGGTTAAAAAATACAAATGCAATACCGAACATTGTCGCGAAAAGTATCGAGAACCCCAGCTGCCCCGGCAATATAAAATCGATCTGCCGGTATTTTTTACCCGGTACTATTTGCGGAATAAATGAATATTCTCTTTGCATCTGGTGTGCATCTTCGAGCTCAATTTGCAGGGCCTGGTAATCAAGCGTGCGGATCAGGTTATAAACGGTGCCTCCCCCCGCTTCACTCGACAATAATTTTACCATGTATCGTGTTGCGGAGTCGCTTTCATATTTCCGGATATCAACGACTGCAGCCAGGTTGCCTTTCGATAAATCAGCATTCCGGGCGGCCGTATCATGATATCGCACTATTTTTATCCTGGAACTACTTACAATACTGTCATATAAAGCATTAGCAGTATCGCTGCCAGGCGCAACAGCAATTTTAAAAGAATCTGCCGGGCGATCGCTAAACGCTCCAAAGATCAAAATAAAAATAATCGGAAATAAAAAACTGAAAAAAAGCGCTGAAGGCTGACTGAAAATAGCTTTGAAGCTGGCTTTTGTAATCGCCCATAAAGCCCGTGACTGACTGTAAGCCATTTAAGATGTAAAATTTAGGGTGTATGATCTATTGTCTGTCGTATATAATTCGTCTCTCTTTAATTAACGATGAAATCAAAAGGTAGCCTTGCCTGCGGCCCCAAGCTGATCTCTTTTATTTTAATCAGCTGCCTGTATACATTATAATATTCTATGCCCAGCGATGCTTTCAATTTCGTTTCTGTTGCATCTGTTTTATCAATTCCCAGAATACGTTCAAAAAGACTGGTTGTTTTAGGGTATTCTTTAATTTCAAAATCTTTAAGTCCTGCTTTTTTTGCCGCTGCATTCACTGCAGCCTGCAATCCGCCATAAGCATCTACAAGACCAATGTCTTTAGCCTTAAGCCCCGTCCATACGCGGCCCTGGGCGATGGTTTCAATATAGGCTGTATCTTTCTTCCGGCCGGCTGCCACACGTTCTTTAAATTCAGCGTAGATCCGCTCTATGCTGCCCTGTACTAATTTCTTTTCCTGCTCAGACATCGGGCGATTGGCGTTGCCGGCATTGGCAAGAGGGCCTGTTTTTACGCCATCAAAGGTTACGCCCAATTTATTCTTAAAAAATTCACTCATATCGGGTATTACACCAAATACCCCGATAGAGCCGGTAATTGTATTGGGAGCAGCAAAAATACTGTCGGCCGCAACCGACATATAGTATCCTCCTGATGCCGCTACATCTCCAAAACTCACCATCACCGGTTTGGCTTTTCTGGCAAGCGACATTTCCCTCCAGATATTTTCACTGGCCAACGCACTGCCTCCCCCGGAATTTACCCGCACCACAATCGCTTTTATCGATTTATCAAGACGCGCTTTTCTTATCAGGTCAATGTATTTTTCGCTGCCGATATTGTCTTCCCCGCCTTTGCCATCTACAATATCTCCGGTGGCATAAATAAGCGCAACAGGATCTCCTTTACCAGCCAGGTTCTTATTTGCAGCGCTGTATTTAGCAATGCTTACAAAATTTATTTTTGTATCGGCATCCAATCCCAGGCGCTTTTTAATCTCATCCTTAACTTCATCGTCGTATTTGGCTCCATCGATCAGCTTATTCTTTACAGCATCTTCAGGAGTTTCTATAGTTCCACTGTTGGCGAGACTGTGCAGCGTAGCGGTATCAACTTTACGCGCTTCCGCAGTTTGTAAAAGAAAATTATTGTAAATATCATTAACCCACACGGTTGTTTGCAGCTTATTGGCATCCGTCATTTTATCTACCCGAAGCGGCTCGGTGGCACTTTTAAATTTACCTGCATAAAAAATCTGGGGTTTGATCTCCAGCTTATCGAGGGTTCCTTTTAAAAACATATAATCCACACCAAAACCGATCCATTCAAACATGCCTTTAGGACTAACATAAATTTTATCAGACACATTCGCGATTCCGTATGCTTTTTGAGACATTACATCAGCATAGGCGATCACAAATTTGCCTGAAGTCTTAAAATCATTTAAAGCCTCCCTTATCTCGTTGCCGGATGCAAAACCATTGGCATTTCCATTTGCAGTTAAGAAAATACCACGGATACTATTATCCTCTTTAGCTTTTTTTATAAGCCGGATCACATCATAAAAAGAAGGTGGCTCTTCCAGTGATGCTGCATTCACCACAGACCGGAAGCTTTTAACAGGTCTTTCTTCGAATTTCTGGCTAAGATCGATCTGTAATACCGATTTTTCCGCAACAGGTTCAGGCGTTCCGGAAAGCACACTACCCAGCATTCCTGCAAAAAACATAAAAGCCACTATGCTAAAAACAAATAAAGCAAGTAGGGTTGCCAAAAATATTTTAAAAAATAATTTCATTTTTACAATGATAGATTAAGAATAGGTTGTCACAACATCTTATTTGTACAAACGCCAAAATTAAAGATATTTGGCCTGGTTTATGGAAAATAAAATAAACGGGATCTACCTTCTTACAGGTACGAATCTGGGCAACAGGCAAAAAAATCTGGCCCTGGCAAAAGAGCTCATTGCAGAACGGGCAGGCCCCGTTATTGCGTCTTCAGCCATTTACGAAACGGAGCCCTGGGGTATTCCGGATCAGCCGGCTTTTTATAACCAGGTGCTGTTCCTGCACTCAACACTTACTGCGGAAGCAGTTTTAAACGTTATCCTGCTTATAGAACAGGAAATGGGTCGCGTCAGGATCGAAAAATACGGGTCGAGAGTTATTGACATTGATATATTGTTTTTTAATAATGACAGGTATGCATCCGAAAAGCTGGTCATTCCCCATCCACGGATTCCCGAAAGAAACTTCGTATTGGCGCCGATGTTGGAAATAGCGCCCGACTTCATACACCCTCTTCTTCAAAAAACCATCAGGCAATTGGCCGCTGCCAGCCCTGATCATTTGCGGGCAACAAGGTTACCAAAATCTTAACCCGATACCTGACAGCCCCAAACAAAGTTTATTTTTACTTTTTTATTTCAGAAGTTTGCGCTTTGATACGAGGTGATGAAATATGAATTTATAACGATAGAAGGAAATATTGGTGCGGGTAAAACTACCCTGGCTACACTGCTGAGCAGGCACTACAACGCCAATCTTGTGCTGGAAGCTTTTGCAGACAATCCCTTTCTGCCTAAGTTTTATGAAAAACCGGAACAATATGCTTTTCCGCTGGAGTTATTTTTTATGGCAGAACGTTATAAACAGCTGCAGGAACTGCTTTTACAAAAAAATATGTTCCAGCAGGTAACGATCAGCGATTACCTGTTTACAAAATCACTGCTGTTTTCAAAAGTAACACTTGCCAAAGATGAATTCAGGTTATACCAGCGGCTTTTTGATATTGTGCAGCAAAACCTTATTCAACCGCAGCTATTGATATACCTGCATGCGCCTGTAAAAAAGTTACAGGAAAATATTAAAAAACGTAATCGCGGGTATGAGCAGAATATTCCCGATGATTATTTAAAAAACATACAGGATACTTACCTGCAATATTTACGCCAGCTAAATTTTCCGGTGCTGTTAGTGGACGCATCCCGTGCAGACTTCTTATCCCATTCCAGGCACCTTGAGATCATCTACGATGCATTAGAAAAGCAGTATAATTCAGGCATTCATTATATTGATTTACCCTGATGCACAAAACAGCCCTTTTCATTCGTGGTTTAAAATATACAACATTCTTCTTTTCTAAACGTCGCCAGAGGCTATAAAACAGTAATACGAGGCCTGGAGGCTTTGCACAACGTGAACGTGAAACCATGTCAGACCGGGGCGGTCAGATATGGTCATCGCTGCTGTAACTGATTATTTCAGATCCATAATTTGCGTCTGCCTTATTTTTGCATCCGAAATGGCAAATACATCTTCTCCTGAATTACAAATAACAAATGATCCTTTTGCTTCGGTACGTATACCGGAGTATCGAAACTTAATGATCGGCCGCTTTACATTTGTAATCGCTATGCGCATGATCACAACCTGTGTAGGCTGGTGGATCTACCAACTCACCCGGGATTCCTGGGCTATAGGAATGATTGGCCTGTCAGAAGTGATCCCGGCACTTTCACTGGCGCTCTATTCGGGCCACAGGGTTGATATTAAAGACAAAAAAAAGCTTATTGTACAAGGCGTAACCGGCTACCTGATGGCCGTGATCGTTCTTTTTCTGTTGTCCACCAGAAACGCCGGAACGGTTTTACACACACGGCACATCACCTGGTTTATTTATGGTGTCTTTTTTTGTACGGGCATTTTAAGATCCTTTGTAGGGCCATCTTTCAGCGCTATGATCGCTAATATCGTTCCTAAAAACCTATTACAAAATGCCACTACATGGAACCAGGCTATGTGGCTATCCGCTTCAGTAACAGGGCATGCTGTCGCCGGCTTCCTGATTGCAGGAATCGGCGTTAATCATACTTTTATAGTCGTAGGGATTTTTGTAACCATCAGCCTTGTTTTTCTGTTTCAATTAAAACCCAAACCTCCTAAAGAAGGCAGTTCAGAAAAGAAAACCTGGGAGAGCGTAAAAGAAGGGCTGACATTTGTTTTCCAAACAAAAGCCTTACTTGCTGCCATGGCGCTCGATATGTTCGCCGTATTATTTGGAGGCGCAGTAGCGATGATCCCTGCATTTGCAGCAGATATTTTAAAAGTCGGACCAACCGGGTTTGCCTGGTTAAATGCCGCTTCAGACATCGGAGCTATTATTATTGTGATCATTCTTACCTTATCGCCCATGAAACGGGCACAAGGCAAAAAGATGCTGATGGCAGTTGCAGGCTTTGGTATTTGTATCATTCTTTTTGGCCTGTCGAAATGGTTTTTACTATCGTTTTTTGTATTAATGATATCGGGCATTTTAGATGGTATCAGCGTGGTAGTGCGCGGCACCGTAATGCAACTATTAACACCAGATCACATGCGTGGCCGTGTAAGCAGTGTGAGCGGGATGTTTGTAACCAGCAGTAATGAACTGGGTCAGTTTGAGAGCGGCCTTATGTCGAAGCTGATGGGCGTCATTCCCTCGGTGATATTTGGCGGTTGTATGACCCTGATCGTTGTTACAACCACCTGGTTTAAAACCCCTACATTAAGGAAGTTTGAATATTGATTTACCGGTAAACAAACATATCAGGCAACGCTTTACAGCAGCTTATTAAAATAGCTGCAGTATACATCAATTGATCTTAAATATCTTCTCCGCGCTCCATTCAGGCCCTGTTTTTTCCGAAAGCCAGAAGGGAGCGCTTTTATCTCCGGCCAATGCCCATAACCCGTTTTTATCCACCTTCAGTTCACCTTTTTTTAAAGTGGTAAAACCGTTCTCCAAAGATGCACCCATTACTTTATTATTATTGATCACCAGGGACTTTGACTGATCATTTATCGTTACCAGTTTTTTCGGATTTACAATATAATTATCAGAAATGATCACACTGTCCGGTGACAGGATTCTCTTATCATTTTTCCCCGCGCCAATTACAAAAGCGTTTTTACAGTTAATAATGAAGTTGCCCCGGACTATGGCATTTTTTACCTGCCAGTATTCATTCAGTTTTGGATTTTCAAAAGCGTTCATTATCGAAACAGCAGCCCGTAAATCCGTTCCCGTTGTTTTATATAAATAATTATTGACAACGGTGTGGCGCGCTCCTATAATCCTGATGCCGCCTGTATTGGGTTTCTCATTGCCAATAAAATAATTGCCATCAATCGTATTATCATTCCCGTGACGCAGTGTTAATGTTCCGTCACATTCATAAAAAAGGTTTTCTTTAACCAGGTTATGGCAGGATTTTACGGAAATAACTTCTATTTCCCCATCGCATTTATCAAAAATATTATGCTGCACCAATGTATAGGAATCGTGCATCGACCAGTCGCTGGTTCCGATTCTTATTGACTCTCCGCCATTATTCCCAAGCGGCGGCCTTGGCCCAAAATAATTGTTCTGTATAGTATGATGATTGGGCACATCAGACAACCAAACGACCAAAGTGGTACCCTGGTGGTCTTTCCCGGTAAGCTCACAATGATCCACGCTGTTGTAGCTGCCATAGAGCGATACCCATTTATAATCCGTTTTTTTATCAGGCGGATTATAATTTACGATAGCGGTATTGGTAAGTCTGCAATGAGAGGTTGTTTTTGAAAAGATGATAACATCATCATTCAATGAATACCCATTAGTAAAATACAATCCGTTCACTACCAGCCAATGCCCGTCAATTTTTAGATTAGAATTTCCGGATAGTATGAATTTACCGGGCCGTTCAGCCATCAGTACAACAGGTTTTGCTTCCGTTCCCATTCCTTTAAAAATGATCTGCGCATCCTTCCATTCCTTGTCAGCAAGTAATAAGGTATCGCCGGGTTTACAAATTTTCAGTGCCTTGTTCAGCTCGCTGATATTGGCAACCGGTATAGAGCGTGCATAAAGCTGCACCATAAATCCTGCAAAAACGATCCATAAAAAAAATTTCATAGTCATCTACTTCTGCACATAAATATCAAAAGTAATGGTTGATAAGCCAGCAGTAGAAGCCGCCACTACTTCTTTTGCCCTTATCAAGGCATTAGTAAAGGTATCGTCAGCATTGGGTATGCGTACCCAGATAAGATAAACTGTAGTTGTATTAAAATCCGTAGCTGCTGAACTTGACCTTGCAGTACTGCTTGACGGCACAGCAATACCGTAAAAAAAGCCATCATCATCAAGGTCAGGAATATTATTAGCATTAAAATTGGCATACAGACTATCTATCGTGGCAGTACCCGGAATTAATATCCTGAATTTAGTTGCCTTAAGCACTGAAGCATTACTGATTGTCCAGCCTGTTCCATTGCATTTAAAATTAGTAGCGACATTTGCTGTATTTGAAGGGCTGTAAAAAGTAGGGCCGCTACTGGTTGTATAAAATAAAAAGTCCATTGTGGCCTCGTTGTCATTAAGCTGACAACTTCCGCTTGTAGTACCTGTACTTGCAAAGAATGTATTATTAGTTACAGTAACAGTTGTAGTGCCCTGAGCTCCCATAGTTACATCCTGGTAAATATTATAAGGCAAAACCGGTATTTTTATGATGGCTTCAGCTGTCAAATCAAAATTATCAACCACCTGTATTTTCAGATTCCCGGCTTTATCCCTGTAAGTATAATTATAGTCCACATCGTAAGAAATGGTATTATTTAAACCGGTAATGCTATCCACTTTTGTAAAACTGCCGGCAGCATCATCATAAATATAGATCGTCTTAATACCATTTTCTGAAACAGCCTTTCCTGTAATATGAGCAATATTATTATCATCGGGCAATACAGAAGCCGGGAAATCCTGCAGCTCCGGCAAAGGCGGGGTGAACGGGGTGATTTTAATGGAGTCCTGGTGATACGAATTATCCCGGTGCTTTATCATCAGCTTAAGCCCCTTGGTAGACGACATATCTATTTTTGAGAAAATGGACGCTGACACTCCCATCGCTACATCGTTTTCACTGCCGCCAGGCGGAAAAAAAACAATTACCACCGAATCTGGCTCACCGCTACGCACCAGGTACACATACACCTGCTTTACGCCCGAAGCAGATGTTATCTGTGCTACAATACTATCCTGCGGCGAAAACTTTTTGGTTGCAGTATTATATTGGTAGGCAACGGCCGTTACATTATCCTCACTTTCGCTATCAGTTATGCTCTTGTTATAGTCCTTTTTACAGGCCACCATCAGTATGCAAAAAGAAAATATAGTTATCAATAAGATGGAAAGAAAACGTTTCATGTGTTGTCTTTTATTGTTTTTAGCCACATGTAATTTGCCTTAAACTTTATGCCCAGGTAGTGAACTTTAGCTCATGGCTCATTTCATGTTAAAATAATTTATTCGTCAGTAGCCCGGGTTTTGCTCAATTTTAATTTCATTATTCGTATCTATTTCCTTTTGGGGTATCGGCAGCAGTAGCTTATCTTTTGTAACATAGCCCTGCAAGGTTTCCAATGATATATTCAGGTTGGTTTTAGAATAATACACATTATATTCTTCAGCAAAATGGTCTTTCATCATTTTCACCGCATCGCCTATACGTTGCATGTCAAAAAAGCGCTGGTTTTCGAAAGCAAATTCCAGCCGGCGTTCGTTCAATAACGCCTTTGTAAAAGAAGAGTCGGCATTAATAGCGCTGTCCCCGCTTGTTGGATAGGTATAAAATCCGTCAGAAAAATTACCGGATCCTGTATAATCTATTGCCCCGGCGCGCTGCCGTACCTGGTTGATCAAGCCAACGGAAACACCGGAAGGCCCGTCAAATCCTGTAGCTTCTGCTTTCATTAGTAACACATCGCTAAACCTTATAACCGGAAAATCGTTTTCAGCATCATAACTTACTGTAACTGTTGAAAGGAATTTTTTTACATACGGCTTCGTAGTGCTGTAAACCGCTATGGTAACATCTTTGCGGGCATCTGACCCTGCTGATGAAGAAGTTTTAAATGCGGTCTGGATAGAAGTAGTCGGGAAATCAAACCCCTTACCATCACCGCTTACCACGTTATCGCCGCTACCGGTAGGCGCAAAAAGATTTGCAAAAGGCGACCCTAAATTATACCCGCCTGCTTTATATCTTACTGCAAAAAGGATCTCTTTGTTCATTTCATTTGATATTGAAAAAACATCGGAATAAGATGATAATAATCCATACCCGCTGTTGGTGATGATATCATCGAGCAGGGAGAGCGCTTCCGCCTTTTGCCCTAAAGTAAGGTACACTTTTGCCAGCAGCGCTTTTGCCGACCATAGGTTCACATGGTCCAGGTTATCTGCTGCAAGCTGAGCGTAAGAGGTGCCGGGCAAAATATTTTCAGCAGTGCCCAGGTCGGCCAAAATAAAATTATAAATATCGGTGACACTGCTGCGCCCTACGGTTTTGGATGCCTGCGGATCCTGCGGTTCAGAGATCAGGAAAACATTGCCAAACAACCGTACCAGGTTAAAATAATGATAGGCACGCAAAATTAATGCCTCACCGGCCAGCTGCTTTTTCTGGTCTTCGTTTAGCTGGGCTATCGGCGTCCCAAAATTATCCTGCCCGTTACTGTATGTTACACCCAGGCTTTTTAAAACATAATTTATAGCACGTATATTTCGGTAGGTAGCCAGCCAGTAATTATATACCTGGCCATGCGTGGCATTTAGGGTAAACATATCCAGGTCGTTCAGCTCTATATTATCAGCGCTGGAAGTGTTGGGCACGCCCTGCAAAGAGTTATCGCTTCTCAGGTCGGTAAACATCCACTCGTTATATAAAGTGCCCTGCATCCCGTTGTAGCAACCCGCCAGCGCTGTGCTTACTTCATTATAATTTTTATAAAATGCATCTGCACCTACATTTGATATGGGATCAATATCGATTATTTTATTGCAGGAAAAAATAAATATTGAAAAAATGACGGATACCGATGTATATAAAAGCTTTTTCATCCGTATATTTTTTATTGTTTTAATTGGATTCATTACTGTTTATCGCCCTGTTTCTGAATTTGTTTAGAAGCTCAGATCAATACCAAAAGTATAAGTGCGCATAATGGGAAAGGCGCCGCGCTGGTAACCACTGATCAGCGGCGAGTTATATACCCCGCTGGTCGACCTTGCCTCGGGATTGATACCGCGATAGCTCTTACCCATCAGATATAAAAGGTTATCGCCTGAAGCATATACTCTTAAACCGTTTAAGCCGATATGCTTTAAGGCTTTGCTTTGAAATTTATACCCGATAATCAGGTTTCTTAAAGAAGCATAAGAAGCATCTTCCAGCACATAATCTGTCAGCATCCAGTTTTCACCGTTAGTAAAGTAAGGCGTTTTGCCATCGCCGGGGTTCATAGCGCTTACCCAGCGCTGATCAGTATTTACCAGCTTATTAAACTTTTTCGTTTCATTATAATACAGGTCGCCATTGACCAGCTTGCCGCCCTGGGATCCCTGTATCAGCAGGCTCAAATCAAAGTTTTTATAGGTAATGGTATTGCTGAAACCCCACGTAAAATCAGGGAAAGGATTGCCCAAAGCTATGCGGTCACCGGCATCGATTGTATTATCGCCATTCACGTCCACGTATTTCAGCCCTCCTGCCTGAAAATACTTTGATAAGGTGCTGGTAAGCCCAGCAGCCTCTGCGTCAGCAATCTCTTTATCCGAAAGCCAAACCCCGTTTGTTTTATAACCAAAAAACTGGATGGCAGGCTGCCCCACAATGGCAGCATATACCTCACTGCGCTCGCCATAATTATACTGGTAAGGTTCACCACCTAACGCAAGCAGCGTATTTTTATTTTTAGTGAAGTTGATGGAAGTGCTCCATGTTACGTTCTCTGTTTGCACCGGTACCCCGCCTAATTCAATTTCCACACCTCTGTTACGCAGCTTGCCTACATTATTAATATATTGGTTAGAGCCGGTAAACGACATGGTGGCCTGGTTATAAAGCAGCCTGTCGGTAACCCTGTTATACCAGTCTAAAATAAGCGTTAACCGGTTTCCGAACATGCCCAGGTCGAGGCCGGTGTTAAACTCAAAAGTACGCTCCCACGTGATCAGCGGGTTGGCCAGCGTATTGGAATTGGGAGATAAGCCTAATACTACAGACCCTGTGCCTTGTCCAAAATCGTAATTAGCCGGATATAGCAGATCCATATAAGAGAAACCCGGTATCCTGTTATTTCCTGTAGCGCCATAGCTGGCCCTTATTTTTAAATTATTGACACTTTTAACCGCTTCAAAAAAAGGCTCCTGGCTAATGGCCCAGCCGCCTGATATAGACGGGAAATAGCCCCATTTATGACCCGGCGCAAAATAAGAGCTGCCATCTGTTCTGAAGCTTGCAGCCAACAGATATTTTCCTTTGTAATCATAAGTAACACGACCCAGGTACGACAACAGGCCTATTTGGTCTTTCAGTGTGTAAGTTGAAGCCGCATCAATTTGTCCGGCCTGGTTCATGGTCTGAAAATCTTCTGTCGGGAAATCACGTCCCACCATGTTTGAAGTGTCTTTCCAGGTTTGCTGTGCCGTAAACCCTGCTAACGCCGTAATATTATGGTTTCCGAATTTTTTATTATAGTTCAATGTATTTTCCCAAAGCACATCTTTATAACTCCTGTCGTTAAAAATGGCGTAATTCAGATCACCGTCTTTCTCAGCGTTGCTTTGCACAAATGTTCGGTCGTTCTGCTGTATGTAGTAGCCTGACAAAGCTGTTTTAAAAACCAGCTTAGGTATAATTTCATAAGACAGGTCCATACCGCCTAACATACGGTATGCTTCTACGTATCTTTTTTCCCTGTTGGCAATAGAAAGCGGCGTATTATTGGAGGTGGACCATGGTATAACCGTTCCGCTGCTTGTCCACATTGTACCATCAGGCATCATTCCGGAATAGGGCAAACCATTGAAATGCCTGGCCTGGGCATAGTCGCCGGGTAAAATATCAGCCCATTGATCATTCTGATGCACAAACTGCGCAGTATAGTCAGTATGGTATAACGGAACGAATGAATAGGTTCTGAAATAATCTGTATAATTAACGGTAGGCCGGTTTGTTTTGATGTAACTGGGATTAAAATTAAAGCTCATTTTTATTTTCCTGCTCAGATTAGCATCCAGCCTGGCTTTCATGGTTCCCCGGGTGTTATCGCTAAATTTCATAACACCCATATCTTTCTGGTATCCTGCACTCAGGTAATACTTTACATCTTTTTTACCGCCCGATACGCTGAACTCTGCATTGGATATGTTTGAATTTTGCAGGCCCAGCTCCTGCCAGTTGGTAGGCCCGCCGGTGATCTGGTTTTCCAGGATGTAGGCGGCCTGCTCCTGGTCTGATATCAGGTTCTTTTTATTAGCCGCCACTGTTGTATCATTGGCCCGCATAGCCGCTTCGCGATACAGTTTTTCGGCATACTCACTAAACGTCATAATGGGATTCAGCTTATACGGTTTCCTGGTACCGTAATATACTTTAAAATTATACCTTGGCCGATCTGCAGCTCCGCTTTTAGTAGTAATAATAATTACACCATTGGCTGCACGCGACCCGTAAATAGCGGCAGCCGCAGCATCTTTCAAAACCTCAACCGATGCAACGTCCTGCGGATTGACAAAGGACAATCCATCCGGTACGGGGTAACCGTCTACAACAACCAATGGCGTTGAGCTGGCGCTGATAGAGCTGAAGCCCCGTATGCTTACTACCGGATCAGCACCTACTTCAGAAGTTACATTCTGGATATTAACACCGGCTATTTTTCCGATCAATGCATTGTCTAATCTTGAAGTTGGAATTTCATCCAGATTTTTATTTACCAGTTTGCTCACCGCACCGGTTACCGATCCCCTCGATTGCGTTCCGTAGCCAATTACCACCACCTCATCCATGTTATTGATCTTAGGAGTAAGGGTTACATTCACTGTTCCCGCTTCAGTAATGCCCCGGGCAAATGGCATATACCCTACATGGTCGAATTGAAGAAGTTTACCCTTCTCCACAGAAATACTAAAAGCTCCGGAAGAATCTGTAACTGTTCCGCCCCTGGTATCTTTTATAGTCACAGAAACACCAGACAACGGCTCTCCGGAAGTATTGGTTACCACACCTTTCACCTTTACTTTGGTTTGTGCATATCCGGCAACAGGCAGCCATATTATAAAGGCAAAGGCAAGGATCGTATGATGGCAAAATTTCAGTTTCATTCGTATATTTTTATCAGCCCGTTTTGGCCGGACTATTTATGGTCGAATGGAAGTTACAATCGTTCTTAATTATTTTGGTTTACCAAAAATTGGTTTACCAAAAGTAGAGATACAAAAAGATCTATCCAAATATTTTTTACACGTTCCTTAAAAAATATCAGGAAAAACTAACGCCTCCGTTTATGTCGATATTGGCGCCGGTAATAAAGCTGGCCTCATCAGATGCAAGGTAGGCCACCAGGTCGGCCACTTCTGCTGCTTTTCCTTCCCTTCTTAAAGGAGTGCCATTAGCCACATTTGTTCTCACCTCAGGCCTGGTAAACGTGTCATGAAACGTAGTGGCGATCATACCGGGCGCTACTGCATTCACCCTTATATTTTTAGGCCCGAATTCCTTTGCCAACGCACGGGTATAGGTCATTAAAGCGCCTTTTGAGGTTGCATAGGCGCTGGCCCCCGGCCCTCCCCCGTCGCGGCCTGCAAGTGAGGTAAAATTGATGATTGCTGCCCCCGGCGGCATATAAGGTGTTACTTCCTTTACACAAAGGAACACTGATTTCAGGTTCAGGTCGATCACCTGATCCCAAAAGGCCTCGTCCATCTCGGCAGTTGTTTTCCGGGCCACCAACCCACCGGCTACGTTCACCAGGATATGTATGGTATCTCCGAAAGCGTTCCTTGCGGCGTTGACCATATTGGCCACATCAGCCGCTTTTGTCATATCGCCGCTTACAATAATGCCTTCGCCACCGGCCTCTTTTATTTGTTGCAAGGTGGCCTCCCCGTTCTCTTTACTCCCGTAATAATTCACTACAACTTTTGCACCTTCTTTTGCAAGCTTTACTGATACAGCACGGCCTATGTCTCTGGAACCGCCGGTAACGATGGCTACTCTGTTTTTAAGTTTCATGTGTATGTTTTTATTGATTTTAGTCACATGGAAATACGCATAAAAATTTCTATGGTTATACCTATGAACCCGAACGGGTAATGCTGCTCAGAAATTTTTTGCTTCATTGCATAATTTTATTGTTTTAATTTATCCGGGTCTGATGAAATAAATTTTATAGTAAGCCACGATAAAGGCACCAGCAATGCAGCTAATATGAAAAAAGAAAGGTATCCGGTTTTAGTGATCACCGGCACTGACCAGGTAGTAATCAATGTACCGATAACAGCAGCAGTGCCGCCCATCCCTGAAACGGTTCCTACATTCTTACCATTGAAATAATCGCTGGGCAGGGTCTGAATATTATTGATCAAAAACTGGAAACCGAATAAAGTAAACCCGATCAGCACCATTGCGAACATGGGCGCATTTTTCAGGTCATTTAATGTGCATACAATCACAACCAACGATACCAACATGATCAGAGCCCCCAATCCCGTTGAATTTTTACGGGCTTTATCCGCCCTTACGCCTTTTTTAATCTGCCGGGAAGAATGGAAACCGCCCAGCAAACCGCCAACAGCCGCAAACAAGTAAGGCACCCATGCAAATGCACCGATCTGTTTGATGTCAAACAAAAACTGCTCTTTTAAGAATGTGGGCAGCCAGGTTACAAACAACCACCATACAGGATCTATAAAAAAACGGGAACCGATAATGCCCCATGTATTTTTGATGCCCAGCAGCTCTTTCCATGTAAAAATTTTTTCCGCGCTGGTATCTTTGCTGTCCTTTTTTGCACTATCAGAAAGAATATAATTTTTTTCTTCCGTCGTAATATTAGGGTGGACGGCCGGTGCTGCTTTATTAATCAGCAGCCAGGGCAGCAGCCAGATAAAGCCCAAAGCGCCAATCAGCGCAAACGTAGCTTTCCAGCCGAACGCTACATAGACCAATGCGATAACAGGCGCGGAAACCACCGAGCCTAATGAAGCGCCGGCGCCAAAGATGCCCTGGGCAATAGCACGTTCTTTTGCAGGAAACCATTCCGCATTGCTTTTGGTGGCCCCGGGCCAGTTGCCTGCTTCAAAAAAGCCCAGGAAGAAACGGAATACATTAAAGGATAATAAGCTGCGGGCTGCTGCATGCAGCGCAATGGATAGGCTCCAGCCTACTATTGATAAACCCATGCCCAGCCTGGTACCGATATTATCCATGATCTTGCCCATAAAGGTCTGGCCGATGGCATAAGCGATCATGAAGAAAGTGGTAATTAAGGCCAGGGCGTTTTTGCTATCGGCAGCTGCAATACCAAAATCATGATAGATATAGGGCCATAAAATGTTAATGGCGCTCCGGTCAATATAATTGATGATCGTTGCAAGCGCGATCAACCCGATAATATACCAGCGCAATCCTTTTATCTTCATGATCATTTTATTTGAGTTAGCGGAATATTGCTTATACCCTTACCCGCATGCTGCGCGGTATTATCTGCATAAACAACGGTGCCCGTTACTTCCCCGTTACTGCTTTTCAGCTTTACGTTAATAGCATAACCCGGGGCATTTACTTCAGATATATTATGCTTAAAAACATTATTATTCCCCCAGCCGGTGTAAGCACAGTTCACCTGGTAACCATCCAGGAAGCTGGGAGCAGACGGGTTAATGCCCTTATTATTTTCAATGCGGTAATCATTGCCTTTAATATCCATCCAGCTGTCCGCACTATTCTCGCCGCTGACCCCTTCCGAATTAAAAGTGTTGCCATCAATTAAGCCCCCTGTTGTTCCTTCTTTCACGTCAATGCACTCAGCGGTTATATTGGGACCGATCGTATTATTCAATACTTTATTGTCATCACAACGATCCGGTTTACCGGCAGTATATTTTTCCCAGTTATTTTTAGCGCTGCCGATATAAATGCCTTCACCATAACCGGGCCGGTTCAGCCCTGTGTTATTGATCGTTGAATTTTGAATGATATTATGACTGCTGAACGTTCTGAAATGAACGCCCTCCTCGCCTATCTGTGTCACCAAAATACCATCTATAATATTATTGCTGGCGCTGTCAGTCATAAGCCCTTTCAACCCGCTTTTTAAAGTAAAACCCCGCAAATGCCAGTAGCTTGCTTTTAATTGTAATACATACCCGGTAGTTATATTACCTGCATCTAACACCGCATTCCTGCTGCCGATTAACACGATGGGATGTTTTTCATTGCCCGAGTTTTCAATAACAAATTTCCCGGGATAAACAGCATCTTTTAAAACAATGGAGTCGCCTGGCTTTGCAGCAGACAGTGCCGCTTTTAATTCAGCAGCTGTAGTAACAGTGATCACACGTATGCTTTCAGATTCAGGCACCACTGCGGTTTTGTCTTTAACGCTGCACACAGTGCATAATGAAATCAATAAAGCGGCCATACTTCCTTTCATATACCGAGCTCTTTTAAAAAATCTTCCCGGTGCGGGCTGAACACGTCTATTAACAGGCCGGCTTCTTTGCAAACGCAACCGTGTACTACATGGGGTGGTACATAATAGCCATCGCCCTTTTTAATGATTTTCTTTTCATCACCAATGGTCAGTTCAAAAACACCACTTTCTACGTAGGTAACCTGTGTATGAGGGTGCTGGTGCAGTGCTCCAACAGCCCCTGCTTCAAATTTTGCTTTTACCAGCATTATCTGGTCGTCATAACCATATACCTGCCTTTGAATGCCATTATTGAGGTTCTCCCACGGTATCTCCGCTTCTATTTGAAAAAGATTGCTTTGTATCATTATTTCAGTTTTATAAAATTATTTTTGTCATTATAGTTGATCGCTATCCTATATTCCTGCTTTCCGTTAATCAAAAACACAATGGTCTTTTTTCCTTCGGAGTCGTTTACAAGCGCTACACCGGAGACTGCCGGAACCGCCCCTACTACCGTTTCATAAACCGGGTCGGTCATCCCGTGTGTTTCTGTAATGCTGACCAGGGTTGTGTTTCCGACGCTTTTACGGGAGAGCATGAACGCCCTGCTTGTAGTAAGGTTCATAGCCGGGTCATTTGCTCCTGTAGTTACAAAGTTTACCGTCAGCGGCTCCTCGGATGTAAAGTGGGTGGTATAAAACCGGTTCTTATTTAAAAAGGTTACATAACCGGCTTTCTTATCGAGCACTGTGGTAGCATTCAGCCATAAATGCTGATAACCAAATTGATCTCCCATCGGTTTCAGTTCACCGGCAAACGCTTTGAACTGAAAAGAAGCATCTACCAGCTGACCATTGTACCAAAAGGGCAGGTCGTATTGATGCGCCCCGTTCGACAATGCGGTAAAAACATCCAGCAGCAACGGCTTTTTTAATTCAGGGATCGTTATCAGTGCCGTTACCCGGTTCAGTACCACGCCTTCATACGCATTTTTTTCCTCAGCGCTCATCACCTGCAACCCGGGTTTCGCGTTAAAGTAAACCAGCTCAGGATGCTTGGCCTGCGCCTGGTCCAGGTCGCTTTTAAAATCGGATACCCTGTCTACCACCAATGTGTTATGTGCCACCGTTTGCTTTGCCCATGAATTATTTTCAGGCAGGTAACCGCCGCCGCCTTTGGATTCTATATTTAAAAAACGGGCGGCGCCATAGTCGCTAAAGACCTCGGTACCGTTATCGTAATACAATAGATTCAACCGGTCAAAATGACCATGCCCCATGCCCTGGGTAGTCGCTTTCAGTACTACACATTGCTGGTCTGTATTAGGGCCGTCCCTTAAAATGCCCAGCCCGCCTGCTTTTCCATCGGCACCGTCGCTCAGCCATTCAGAGATATATTTAAACGGTGTTGCCTTTTTTTCATATACGGCTTTTGCCACTTTTAATCCTGCATCAGAAACAATCACCCGCCCCTGCTGTTGGGCAACATCCAGCAAATCGTTGCTGTTATTGATATCACTATAAGCAATATCCACCCCGTACACCAGCTCCCAGGTTTCAGCAGTTTTATCTTTAATAGCATCGTTCAAAGGGAAAATGGCGCCGTTTGTATAGGTGCATTGCAGCATGCTGCTAATGGCCTTTGCAAGCAGTTTGTTCCGGTATTCAAAAACGTGCAGCTGGGGTTGATAGTTCTGAATGGCTTTTGCAAAGATCAAAAAAGGGAAAAGCGCATAACGCTGGTAGTAGGGGCCTTCTGCATAATAACCATCCGGAGAAAACAACTGATCCAGCTGCGCCCAGTAACCGCTTCTACCATCCAGCTTTGATCCCTTTAATGCCATCTGCACATATTCAGGCTTGTTCAGCACATAACCGGTAAGGCCTACGGCAGCCAGGCACCAGGTTCCGTGATTATGGATGCTGTTAAAGATATAGGCACAATGGCCCGTAAAAAATTGCAGTATGGGAAGGAATAAATGATTTTCGATCACCTCCCGGTCTTTTTGATCAATAGCATCATATACGAGGTCATACCCCTGTATGGTATATACCTGCCATACAAAATCATTCAGACTCTGCCAGAAGATCCGGCCGCTTTCTTTATCATTTTTACGCGCAGGATGCAAGGGCCAGCTTTCATATTTTGACGCATACTGAAGCAACAGGTCTTTTACATAACCGGCATACTTTTTATTACCTGTTAACTGGTATACGATGCCGCAGTTTAAAATACTGGTATAATTCTTTTTATGCTGCTCGTGCGTAATGCCACCACCGCCATCTTTTGGCTCCGGCACGCTGACCGGCTGGGCTATTGCGGCATCTGCTGACTCCTTTATTTCCTGGTAAGACCTTTTGAGCAACGGGTATTGATCAATGCCTGTTCTGAGGGCAGGCACCTGCTCCCGGGTGATCATGATGCCGGGATGTTTTTGACCTGATGCAGTTAAAGAAAAAAACAGGCAGGCGAAAAAGTATATAGTTTTCAGATAGCGCATTCGTTATAAAGTAAGTACCGGATCAAAAAAGGGGTTATTGCTTTTTGGCAATCAGCTTCTTGGCCTCAAAACCGGCTTTGCTTATCTGCCAGATATCATTCAGGTGCTCTGCCATTGCCTTTTCGGCCTCCTTTACATTCCTGTCTTCAATTGCTTTTACTATTTTTTTATGCTCGGGAACCGATGTTTTGCTCCTGTTCTTTCCGCATACATTGTTCTCTACAATATTTTTTATCAGGTCGGGGATCAGGATCAGGATCATGGATTCAATGGCCGGGTTCTTGGTAGCTTTGGCAATCTTTATGTGGAGCACCATATCCTCTTCCACCGCACTGCCGCTGCGTTTCACCTTGTTCTCAAAATCGGCCGCCGCTTTCTTTATTTCCCTCAGGTCTGCATCCGTATGCCTTTCAGCGGCCAGTTTTGCAGCGGCCAGCTCCAGGTAATAACGCGCTTCGATCAATGCATTAAAATCATCTTTATTAAAATTGATGATATCCGTAATGATATTGTCCAGGATATTAATGCCCAGGCCGGCTACATAGGTACCGCTTTGCGGGCTTGTTTTCAGCAGCCCGTAGAACTCCAGCTTTAAAATAGCCTCCCGTATATAGCTGCGCCCAACACCAAATTGCTCTGCCAGTACCCGCTCTGCGGGCAGGCGGTCGCCCGGCCTTAGCTGACCCCCGATGATCAGCTGTTTTAACTGGCCGATAATTTTATCAACCGGCGATTCGATCTGTATTGCTTTAATATTGTTTAATATTGTAGTGTCCATACATATATATTGGTTTACCAAAAATTGGTGTACCAAAAATAGCTATTTTATTTTTACCACAAAATATTTTTGCATTTTTTGTTATTCAACAGGCACATATCTATGAAAAATTTTCATTGGCTACTGTCAATGTGGCTTCAATAATGAAGCTGGTACTTATTTTGACAACTATTTGCATAAAAAAATCAAAATATATGATCCAGGAAAAAGGTACAATATCGATACACACAGAGAATATTTTCCCGATAATTAAAAAATTTTTATACAGCGACCACGAGATCTTTTTGCGGGAGCTGGTTTCAAATGCGGTAGATGCCATACAGAAAGCCAAAAGACTGGTGTCGCTCGGGCAGTTTAACGGTGAGCTGGGCAACCCTTTGGTGCAGATAAAAGCAGATAAGGAAGCCAAAACCATCACTATTTCTGATAATGGTATTGGTATGACTGCTGAAGAGATCAAAAAATACATCAACCAGGTAGCGTTTTCCGGCGCGAGTGAATTCCTGGAAAAATTCAAAGAGGCTAAGGATGCCAACGAGATCATCGGCCAGTTTGGATTAGGATTCTATTCCGCTTTTATGGTTGCCGATAAAGTGGAAATTCAAACATTAAGCTATCACAAAGATGCAGCGCCTGTGAAATGGGTATGCGATGGCAGCACCACCTTTGAATTGAGCGAAGGCGACCGTAGCCAACGTGGAACCGATGTCATTCTCCATATTAACGACGAGAATAAAGAGTTTTTAGAAGAGTATAAGCTGCAGAACATTTTAGATAAATACTGTAAATTCCTTCCTGTACCTATCCAGTTCGGAACCAAAACCGAAAGTGAGCCCGACGGTGAAGATGCAGAAGGCAAGCCCAAATACAAAGAGGTTGAAGTGCCTAATATTATCAATACGGTTGATCCTATCTGGACAAAGCCTCCGTCAGAACTAAAGGATGAAGATTACCTGAATTTTTATAAAGAGCTTTACCCGTTCAGCGATGAACCGTTGTTCTGGATTCATCTTAACGTAGATTATCCGTTCAATCTTACAGGCGTTCTGTATTTTCCTAAAATTAAAAATGATGTAGAGATACAACGTAATAAGATCAAACTGTTCAGCCGGCAGGTATTTATTACCGACGATGTTAAAGATATTGTACCTGAGTTTTTAATGCTATTGCATGGAGTAATTGACTCGCCGGATATTCCGCTGAACGTATCGCGCTCCTTCCTGCAGGCTGATGGCAATGTAAAAAAGATCAATACTTACATTACTAAAAAAGTAGCGGATAAATTAGCAGAGTTGTTTAAAAATGACCGCAAAAGCTACGAGGAAAAATGGAACGATATCGGCGTATTTGTAAAATACGGCGCTATCAGCGAGCCAAAGTTCTGGGAACGGGCTAAAGACTTTGTGCTGTTGAGCGATGTAAAGAAAGATTTTTTTACGCTTAGCGAATACAGGGACAAAGTAGCTGCACAGCAAACGGATAAAGACGGCAACGTGATTTACCTCTACTCCAACAACGCCGACAAGCAGCATACTTATATCAGCGCAGCAGAGAAAAAAGGATATGACGTTTTATTGCTGGATGGCCCGCTGGACAACCATTTTGTCAGCCACCTGGAACGCGACCTGGAAAAAACCCAGATCAAGCGTGTAGACACTGATGTTATTGAGAAGCTGATAGACAAAGATGAAAAGATTGAAAGCAGCCTGAGCGAAGAACAAAGCAAGGAGCTTGAGACGGTGTTTAAAGATGCGATTAAAAAACCGGGCATGGAAGTAAGCATTGAAAACCTTTCGCCTGATGCCATGCCGGTAACGGTTACTATGGATGAGTTTATGCGGCGCATGAAAGATATGGCGGCAATGGGCGGGGGTATGAATTTTTATGGCACGATGCCCGACCGGTATAAGGTGGCGGTAAATGCCAACCACCCACTGGCTTCAAAAATTTTGGCAGAAACCAACGCCGATACCCGGAAGGCATTAGCGCAGCAGGCTTTTGACCTGGCGCTGCTGGCGCAGGGCATGCTTACAGGCGCGGACCTCACCTCATTTGTAGAAAGAAGCGTGAAGCTGATTTGAGATTTAAGATCTGATTAAAAATGAGGCTGTCTAAAAACTAATATTTTGCCACAAAGCCACGAAGACACGAAAAAAATCAGGCTTTAAAATCAAGGCTTTGCGTCTTTGAGACTTCGTGGCATATCTTCTGAACCGGCCTTTTAAGACAGCCCCATTCTTTTTAATGATTTTATAGTTTACTTTTGTATATGCCAAAAAAAACCACCGCTCCGGGTGGCTTTGCTGATAAAATGCCTTTAGCTTCGTTTTTTTGTGGCCAAACCATATAGCCAGAGTAAAATAACTGCTCCAAGAATGGCAAGTGCAAAACTTCTGAAATTAAAACCGTCGGTACTGCCCCAGCCCAGCAGTGTTCCAACCCATCCGCCTACAAAGGCGCCGGCTATACCAATTAAAATGGTAACAATCCATCCACCGGGATCTTTACCGGGATGTAAGGCTTTTGCAATGGCTCCGGCAATCAGGCCGAATAAAATCCATGATAGAATACCCATAGTTAACTGTTTTTAATTTAGGATTAAATAGAATTTACTGTAAGGTACTGAAAAATTTATGCCAAATATTAAAATAAATAACTTTTGAACCTCTTAGGCAATTGCTTACGTGGTTTCAACAATTCTCTGTATCCTGTTTTCCTGCATCATCAAATCAGCCAGGGTGATGGCTGTTGCAGCTTCCACAATTACCGGGGCCCTGAGTGCCACACACAGATCATGACGGCCCTTTACTGAAAAGTCTTCCATTTTACCGGTTTCCCAGTTCAGGCTATGCTGCTCTTTAGGTGTAGAAGCCGTTGGTTTTACCGCTATCCTGAACACCAGCTCATTACCATTTGTAATACCTCCTACAATACCGCCTGCATGATTGGTAACTGTTTTTCCATCCGTATTTTCTATGGCATCGTTATGCTCGCTCCCAAACATTTTAGCAGCAGCAAAACCACTTCCAAACTCTACTCCTTTTACGGCTGGTATGGAAAACATAGCATGTGCCAGTAAGGATTCTACAGAATCGAAATGCGGTTCGCCTAATCCAACCGGCAAACCATTTACACGGCATTCAATAATGCCGCCAACAGAGTCTTTTGCATCAATTCCTTTTTGTAATCCTTTTTCCAAATCAGTTTCTCCGGCAATTTCAGTTACTTTCGCTTCAACAGTAATCCCTTTCAACAATTTTTTGGCAATCACTCCTGCCGCCACCAGCCCCGTGGTCAGCCTGGCGCTGAAATGCCCGCCGCCCCTGTAATCTTCAAAGCCACCAAATTTTTTACGTGCTACAAAGTCGGCATGCCCCGGGCGCGGAAAACTGCGAAGCTTTTCATAATCGCCGCTACGGGTATTCTTATTTTCAAAGAAGATCATAATAGGGAAACCCGTTGTTTTCCTATTAAAAATGCCGCTTCTGAAAATAGGAATATCATCTTCCTTTCTTGGAGTAGCGCCTTTTTGGGTGCCCCCTTTACGGCGTTCCATATCAGGCAAAAAATCATCCACAGGAACAGGCAAACCGGCCGGGCATCCATCAATCACCACCCCCACACCATCCCCATGAGACTCTCCAAATAGCTGCACCCTGAAAATTCTTCCGAAAGTGTTCATAATTTTTTTTGTTTGATCAGCTTACCCATAACCCCACCGCCTCTATGCGATGCGCCTTAATAATATACCCGCAGGCAAGCTATAAATTATTCATTAGTTCTTTAAGGTCAATCCCACCACTTACTTTAGCACCTAACAATTTCAGGTGATCATAAAAATCAGGATAAGATTTGTTGATCGCGTATGCTTCTTCGATCGTTGTATCGCCCGTGGCCCTTAATGCCGCAACGGCACAGGCCATTGCAATGCGATGATCATGCCGCGAATGCACCAAAGCGCCTTTCAGTCCTTTTCCTCCATGAATATACATCATATCCCCATCCAAATCCACCTGCAGTCCCATTTTCCCAAACTCCTGCTGAAGCGTTATTCCCCGATCACTTTCTTTATGAGCAAGGCGGCTGACCCCTTTTAAGCTGGTCATCCCCTCACAATACGCTGCCAATGCTACTAACGGAGGGAACAGATCGGGACAATCGGTCGCATCAAACTCAAATGCATTTAAAGTGGTTTTGTGCAGCTGGATCCCTTTTGCATCAATAGCAATACCGGCATTGGCAGACATTAATGCCTCCGTGATTTTTTTATCCGCCTGCGTGCTGGCCATACTTAATCCACGCACCGTAATGTTTCCTGCTATAGCGCCTGCCACCAGCAAAAATGCACCACCACTCCAGTCTCCTTCAACGGTATAGGTTGAAATTACCGGTTCTCTATTCGCTGTTGGTTTATAAAAAACAAAATCTTCATAGTCTTTATTTTCCGGAACATTTAACCCAAATTTTTTCATTACATTTAAGGTAAGATCAATATAGGGCTTACTTTTCAGATTATTAACTTTTATGGAAACACGATCCGCTTCAAACGGCGCCACAGCATACGCTAATAAAAGCCCGGTTAGAAACTGGGAGCTTAAAGATCCATCGATAGTAATATTCCGGGGTTGTAACGGCCCCTGAATAACCAGTGGTAGTTTGCCCTGGTTAGACCGGATAGTAACACCAACCTGCGGCAATATTTCATCAAAAAAATCCATCGGACGGGTCACCAGGCTGCCTTCCCCGTTTATGGTAATTTTATTACTGACCAGGGCCGCTAAAGGAGTAAACATACGAATGCTTAACCCGCTTTCGCCACAATTTATAACACCTTCCTGTTCATCTTTCAGTGATGCAATAGCTGCACCTGCTTTAAATCCGGAACTATCAATCAGCATTTCTTCATTGCGCTTTTCGATTGTGGCGCCTAAAATCTGAATGATACTCATAGCAGCTTTATCATCATTACTATGACCGGGATTATACACTACTGATCTGCCGGCAGCCACCAACGCAGCTGCACAGGCACGCTGCATAGAACTTTTAGAGGCCGCAGCCAATATATTACCTGTTAATTCAGATGGAGAAATGGTAACCTTCATTTTTCTGTTTTATAAATCGCCGGGCGGCGATAGTGTTTTATAAGCAGTACCGGCCTGCCTTATGGCAGTCAGGAATACCCCGCATAACCTTGAAAATTTCACGGGTTTTCAGCACCTGCGAGATCTGCTTATTATAATCTATTAATTATTTTTTCTAACTCTTTTAAAGGAATAGGATGCACCACGGCCTTACCGATCTTGTCCAGCAGTACAAAATTCATTTCCTTTTTTATCCGTTTTTTATCCATCGCCAATACTTCAAATACTTTTTTCTTATCAAACGTAATGGCAACAGGTAACCCGTATTGTTCGATGAGCGATTTAATTTTTTCCTTACCCTTAAATCCCAGTAATTGTTCTGATATCCGGCTGGCATACACCATGCCGATCGCAACTGCTTCTCCGTGCATTAAACCATATTGTGTTTCTATGGCATGCCCGATAGTGTGTCCAAAATTGAGTAACCGGCGGTCTGCCTTTTCAAATTCATCTTTTTGAACTACTCTCACTTTAATCATGGCATTACGCCGGATCAAACCCGCGAGCAACTGCTTATTCCTGGCATAATCTTTCAGCGTATGTTGTTCCAGTTGTTTAAACAAGGCGGCATCTTTAATACAGGCATGTTTTATAATTTCTGCAAAACCATTCTGCCATTCTTTTTCAGGTAATGATTGCAGCAGTGAAAGATCGTGCAATAAAAAAGACGGCTGGCGGATCACACCCACCATATTTTTATACACCCCCACATCAATACCATTTTTGCCACCAATGGAAGCGTCTACCAATCCAAGAACAGTAGTAGGCACAAAGCCAAATTGAATACCCCGCATGTAGACAGATGCAACATAGCCGGTAAGATCTGTAATAACGCCGCCGCCTACTCCTACTAATACTGATTTCCGGTCGGCCTTAGCCTCTATGAGCTTTTGAATGATCGTATTAACCGTTGATTGATTTTTATGCTCTTCTCCGGCAGGAATGGCGATGGTGGCAAAGCCTCTGAATTTATTTTGATGGACCTTAAATATATTTTGATCGGTAACAAAAACAGCACTGCGCCTGTCGATGATCTTTCCCAATTCCTTTAAAGAGCTGTCAAAATAAAAATCGGTAGCAGCGTTAGAAAATTTAATTGTCTGACCCAAGATTTGTGATTTCTAATTTCTAATTTGAGATTTGAAATGTAAGCTATCCGCTTTTTGTATACTTATTTCGTACACCGCATGCACACCATCGTACATTGCTATGACCGGCAAAAAACTTTAGGCGTCTAAAACCTTTTTCTGGTGATTAATACTTTCCAGGTGCACGGCGTCTAAATATTTATTCAGGAAATCACGGCTTAATCCCAGCTTTTCCCCGCGTGCGGCTGTTTTTTCAATAATTTCCTGCCAGCGGCCAGGCTGCAGAATAGTAATATTATTATCTTTTTTATATTGCCCGATCTGGTCTGCAATTCTCATGCGCTGGGCAAGTATTTGCAGCATTTCATCATCAAGATTATTGATCTGCTGGCGAAGTTTTTCAAGCGCCTGGTGAAAATCTTTATTGTCTACGTCTTCTTTACGCCAAATGATGGCTTCCAGCATTTCTTTAAGACGCGCCGGTGTTACCTGCTGTTTGGCATCGCTCCAGGCATTGTCCGGGTCGATATGGCTTTCGATCATCAAACCATCATAATCCAGATCGATTGCTTTTTGGGCCACTTCCATCAACGTATCTCTTTTGCCACAAATATGCGAAGGATCGTTAAACATGGGAAGTTCAGGATATTTTAATTTCATTTCAATTGCAAGATGCCACATAGGCGCATTGCGGTATTGTGTATTTCCGTAAGATGAAAAACCGCGATGAATTAAGCCCAGGTTTTTAATGCCGGCGCGGGCAATCCGCTCTACGCCCCCGCTCCATAATTCCAGGTCGGGATTGATAGGATTTTTAACCAGAACAGGTACATCCACTCCGCGCAAAGCATCAGCCACTTCCTGTACGCTAAAAGGGTTCACAGTAGTGCGCGCACCAATCCAAAGCACATCCACATCAAAGGTTAAAGCATCCTGAACCTGTTTTGCTGTTGCTACTTCCACTGCTGTGGGCAGGCCGGTGATCTGCTTTGCTTTTTGCAACCACGGCAGTCCTTTTGTTCCGATGCCTTCAAACATACCGGGCTTGGTACGGGGCTTCCATATACCCGCACGCAGCATATCTACTTTTCCGGTTGCGGCAAGCTGTTGTGCCGTTTCCAACACCTGCTCTTCGGTTTCGGCGCTGCAGGGGCCGCTCACAATTATCGGCCTTTTAGCCCATAGTTCTTTAACTTTTTCTTTTGCTGTTGCTTGCTGAGTACTCATGAGAGATTTTATTTTGTTTTTAACATCGCCACCGGCTCCCAAACGAAGACCAGGGTGGCAAATTTACTTTTTATTTTATGATTCGTTTTATTTTATTAGCGTCCGATATTAGTGATTGTAAGTTATCTTCATCGCCGCTGGCAATGTATTCTTTAAACAAAGAAAGCTGCCTGATATGCTCATTCAGTACCTCCAGTATATTTTCCCTATTCTGTAAGAAAATGGGTACCCACATGCTGGCATTACTTTTAGCCAAACGCACTGTACTTTCGAAACCGGCAGAAGCTATTTCAAAAATGGCCCGTTCTACTTTTTCCTTTTCCAGCACCGTATTGGCCAGCGCAAAAGAAGTGATGTGAGAGATATGGCTTACATAAGCCACGTGCAGATCGTGCGCTTTTGCTTCCATGTCCACAATCCGCATACCTATTTTGCTATACATTTTGTCTACCCAATCTGTTGCATCTGCATCGCTTTTGGCCCTGTCGCAAATAATAACAGCTTTCCCTTCAAACGCCCCGTGCACGGCGGCTTTAGGCCCGCTGTACTCGGTACCCCACATCGGGTGCGTTGCTACGTAACGGCCTCTTTTAGGATGGCACTGCACCGCTGCAATAATGTCTGATTTTGTAGAGCCCAGGTCTATCACAATCTGGTTGGAAACCTTATCCAGTATTTGCGGCAGTAAACCTATCTGCACATTAACAGGCACAGATAATATAATCACTTCCGCTTCTTCTATTGCCTCATCAAGGGGAAGTATTTCATCAACCAGTTCATACTCCAGGGCCTCCTCTGCATGTATGCTGCTTTTCTCCACACCGATCAACTTCGATGACAGTTTCTTTTCATGCAGCTGAAGCGCCATTGATCCGCCAATAAGCCCCACGCCTACAATTGCTATTTTTTTACGGGTCCCTCCCTGCCTCCCCAAAGGAGAGGTGTGCTGCATTACCTTGCCATCCTGGGTTATTCTTATATCGCTGTTTACATTCATAATAAAAAAAGATTATAGTTGGACAACCTTCAAAAGTTAAGATTTAGAGAGGCTTTTCTTCACCCTGTCAATTGCCTCATCAAATCTCTCCACCGATCCGCAAAGGCTTATCCTTATATATTGCTCACCCGCACTGCCGAAAATACCGCCCGGGGTTATAAAAACATCAGCCTTATATAATACTTCATCTGCAATGGCGTAACAATCCTTATATGCAGCCGGGATGCGTGCCCATACAAACAGGCCCACCTGCCGGGGTGAGTAAGTGCAGCCCAATAAATCCAGCAACTTAAAAACCTTTTCCCTTCGTTGCCTGTAAACCGCATTTACTTCATCATGCCAGTCCTTGCCCAGTGTTAGCGCTTTTGCAGCCGCCAGCTGCAACGGCAGAAACATGCCGCTGTCCATATTACTTTTAAAGCGTAACACTTCATTAATTCTGTCTGCCGCCCCACATAACACCCCTACCCGCCAGCCGGCCATATTATGCGATTTACTTAAAGAATTTAATTCAACCGCCACCTCCCTGGCGCCCTCAATACTCAAAAGGCTGACAGGATCATCGTTTAGAATAAAGCTGTAAGGATTATCATGCACGATCAGGATCTGATGCTTTTTTGCAAAAGCCACCAGTTGTTCAAATACTTTTTTATCGGGTTGCTGCCCCGTTGGCATCTGCGGGTAATTCACAAAAAACAGTTTTACCCTGCTCAGATCCAGCTTTTCAAGCGCTTCGAAATCCGGTTGATAATGCTGCTCTTCTTTTAAATGATAATCGATACATACCCCGCCTGCAATGGTCACATTACTGCGATAAGTGGGGTACCCCGGGTTCGGTACCAATGCAGCATCCCCTTCATTCAGGTAGGTCATGCAGATATGCATGATCCCTTCTTTACTGCCGATAAGCGGCAATATTTCGGTATCGGGATTTAAGGTAACGTTGTACCATTTCTGGTACCAGTCTGCAAAAGCTTTTCTTAAAACAGGGCTACCCTTGTAATTTTGATAGCCATGTACATCGGCTTGCTGCGCCGCCTCATACAAAACCTTTACCACATCGGGGTTAGGGGGCAGGTCGGGACTGCCAATGCCCAAATTAATAATATTCTTTCCCTGTTTGTTGAGATCATCAATCTCTCTCAATTTTTTGGAGAAATAATATTCGCCAACGCCCTGTAATCTCTTTGCTACTTCCATACTCCTTTATTATAAATACCGTAAATTTTTATATCTTCAGTAAGTGGTTTTAACTTTTCAATCACCCGTTCAAAGGTTTTAATGTTATCAAACTCCATATCTGCATGAAACTGGTACTTGAACTCAGAGCCGGGAATCGGGAAGCTTTGCAATTTGGATAAATTGATCTTATGAATAGCAATGACACCCAACACACGGGCAAGGGCGCCGTTTTTATGAATGGTCTGAAAATTAATTGAAGCTTTGTTCCCGGTTTGCACCCCGGTAATATCTTCGGGTCTTTGTAAAACCAGAAAACGCGTATAGTTCTTTTTCAGGGTTTGAATTTTGGGAGCAATCACTTTCAGATCATAAATTTCCGCTGCAAGACTGCTTGCGATAGCCGCCACATGCCTGCTTTTATATTGCGCAATATGTTTAGCGCTTAATGCCGTGTCCTCGCTTTCTACCAATTTCCATTTATGCTTATCTAAAAACTCGTAACATTGCTGAAGCGCCATGGTATGCGAATGCACCTCTTTAATATCTTCCAGTTCTACGTTGTGATTTACCAGCAGGTTCTGGTGTATCTGCATATAAACCTCTCCTATTATTTTAAGATTGCCACTTTGGATAAGGTTATAATTGGGTAAAATACTTCCTGCAATCGAATTTTCGATGGCCATAAGGCATCCATCTGTTCTTTTGCTGTCTTTTGCGGCTGCCATTACTTCTTTAAATGTAGCGCAGCACTCAACCGTAACATTCCTGTTAAAAAAATAATTAGCCGCCTGCTGATGAAAGCACCCTTCAAATCCCTGAATGGCCATGTGAGGGGTATGTGTTTTGGTTTCTAAAGATACCCGTCCTTGCGTACTGTCTGTTTTTGACACCATCACTCTGTATTTTTTACTTTTCCCGTTTAACCCTCCGGGAATTGCTAAAAAAAATCCCGGCTTTCTTAGCCGGGAGATTTTTATGTTGATTTCTTTTTATGCTGTTTATTTAATTTCAACTATAACAACTCCGGCTTCATTTTAAAAAAGAAGTAAAAATAAAAACCGGTAAAAAATCGTGTTGTTTTCATTATGCAGCAAATTTAGAAGATAAAATTTAATAAACAAATATATTTTTATGCAATCGTTTGAGCATTTTTAATGAGCATTTCATTCATCATATTTTTAGTATTGGTTATTTCCGGTATGTTTTTAAGTGTCCGGTTTAAAAAACTGACTATACCGGCCGCTATTACAGGAGGCTTGCTCAGCCTGCTTATTTACTACTGTTCAGGATTTGCCGGTATTGCTATGATGGGGGTTTTCTTTATTACCGGTGTAATGGCCACTTCTTTTAAAATGGAAAGAAAAAGAAAAGAGGGCCTGGCTGAAGCTCATAAAGGTCAACGCACGGCAGGGCAGGTATTTGCCAATGCCGGTATTGCCGGGATCATTGGATTACTGACTTATTTCTTCCCCGGCCTTGCATCTAAAGCCCCTTTCCTGGTTGCTGCTGCATTTGCTTCTGCAACTTCAGATACGGTGTCGTCTGAGCTTGGAAATGTATATGGAAAGCATTTCTATAATATCACCAGTTTAAAAAGATCCGTAAAAGGCAAGAATGGAGTAATCAGTTTGGAAGGCAGCCTTTTTGGCATAGCCGGCAGCGCGGTTATTGCTTTGATTTTTTGCTGTTTTTCGGGATTCGGTAAAAGTTTCTTTATTATTGCTGTTTCAGGTATAGCAGGTAATATAGCTGATTCGTTTTTGGGTGCCACCCTGGAAGAAAAAGGACTCCTGAAAAATAATACTGTAAACTTTCTAAACACACTTACAGCCGCTTTAACAGCGTGGATAATATGGATTGTATAATATCCTGAGCGCTGCTTAATTTGCTTAAACCCGGGAACCACAAAGTTCAAGCAATTTTTTTTATTTATATATACCAAGTAACTTTGTGAGGTTGAAAACCCTTCTGAGATATATTATTCCTGCCTGTACTGTTTTTATTTTTACAATTTTTTATTGTAAAGGGCAGGTTGCTGCAAATTCGGATACGGTTCCTATACCTCCACGGCCCAGCATGGAAGAGGTCATGAAAGACTGGGGACCAAAAGATCTTACAAAAATTGATGCGATATGGTATGGCGCTGATTACAATTCTTTTAAAGTGATGCCTTATACCGAAGAGGAAAATGTATGGGTATCCAAATTACCCCCTGCCAAACTGGAGCAGGTAAAAAAAGAATACAACAGGCTGCGCAATGCCGTTTATGTTTGCTATCCTTATGCAAGAATTGCAGGCAATACCATTAACCAGATTAATAAGGAAATTGCTGTTGTGGATAAAAAACGGGACAGAAAAGATATTGTCCGGTCAAAAGAAAAAGAATTAAAAAAACAATTTGCCGACCCGCTCACCAACCTGTCTGTTTATCAGGGTAAAGTGCTGATGAAACTGATCAACCGGCAAACAGGCAACAACTGCTATGATATTTTAAAGGAATATAAAGGAGGGCTGAACGCCCGCTTTTACCAGACTGTGGCCTTTTTCTACGGGGGAAATCTTAAACAGGAATATAACCTTAAAGAAGGTTTTGACAGGGAAATTGAAAGTTTTGTTCAGGAAATCGATGCCGGCTGGTACAACAACCCTTACCGTAACCCTTCTTATATAAAAAGATAACAAATATCACAAATTCATAAATTTCAGATATCAGGTTTTAAATTCCCCCTACGTGATAGGTTTATCCCTATTTTTGCGGGCATTAAAGCGATTATTTTCAAATGAACCGGGGCAGCATTAATATGCTGCAGGTTACAAATCAGCAAGCATCTCATAAAATAAAAACAGAAGAATGAATTTCAAAAAAGTAAACAATATTACCGGCTGGGTAGTTTATGGCATTGCAACGTTGACTTATGTGCTTACCAGGGAAGCACGCGGCTCTTTATGGGATTGCGGCGAATTTGTAGCCACTGCTTTTAAATTAGGAATGCCCCACCCGCCCGGCGCGCCGATGTTTACACTAATTGGAAGATTCTTTATAGTGCTGTTTGGCGATAGCCCCATGACGGCTGCAAATGCCGTTAACTTCATGAGTGCACTGGCCAGTTCGGGCACCATACTTTTTCTTTTCTGGAGCATCACTCACTTCGCACGTAAAATGTATGTAAAGGTGGGAGAAAATCTTACCAGCCCGCAAACTATCGCAGTAATGGGCGCAGGCGCTGTTGGAGCGCTTGCTTATGCTTTCACAGATTCATTCTGGTATAGTGCGGTTGAGGGCGAGGTATATGCATTATCTTCTTTCTGCACGGCTTTGGTGTTTTGGCTCATTCTTAAGTGGGAACATGCCGATGAACATGCAGGCGCAGATGAAACAGCAAGGGCAAAAAGCGATAAATGGATCATCTTCCTCTTCTTCATGATGGGCTTATCAATAGGTGTGCACCTGCTGAACCTGCTTACCATACCAGCCATCGTAATGATCTATTACTACCGCCGCTTTAAACCTACCACAAAAGGTACTATTATCGCTTTCCTGGTGGGTTGCCTGATTACAGGCCTTGTACAGGTAGCCGTTATACAATACAGCATGAAAGCCGCAGGATGGTTTGATATCCTTTTTGTAAACACTTTCGGGCTGCCCTTCTTCTCCGGCTTTGCCATTTATTTTATTTTGATAGCGGCGCTGATTGCCTGGGCACTGCGCTTTAAAACAAATGTGTCCAAAGCAAGCATTACTATCTGGACAGCTATATTTTTTACACTGGCATTTTTACCCTTTGCATTTTCAGGTACAATGGCCGCGTTTAAAATTATATTGCTGTTAGCTATTGGAGCCGCAATAGGTTATTTTATCAAGCCCTCTTCTCTAAAAGTTTTGAAGCTGGGGTTATGGTGTTATGCCTTTATGATGCTGGGATATTTCATGTATTTCACTTCAATGATACGCAGCAACGCCAATCCTGCCATTGATATGAATAATGTGGACAACCCCATCAACCTGGTTTATTACCTGGGACGTGAGCAATACGGCAGCGCACCACTTATTTACGGACCGCACTATGCAGCTGAATACCGCGACGAGGACGGAGATGGTATGATTGATGTGAAGTATGGTGAAATGAAATATGTTAAGGGAAAAGACAAATATATTGCCACAGGCAGAGAAAGAACTCCTTTATATCAAAGCAGCGACATGCAATTGTTCCCCCGGGTTTGGGACCCCAGTAACGATCAGGGGCACAAACAGTTCTATGCAGACTGGCTGAACCTGGATCAAAACCGGGACCAGAATACAGGACAGGTTACTTCCTATGGCGCGCCCAGCTACGGAGATAATATAAGATGGTTCATCACTTATCAGACCGATTTCCTGTTCCTTCGTTATTTTATGTGGAACTATGCCGGGCGTCAGAATGATCTGCAGGGCTTTGGTAATAAGCGGGACGGGAACTGGATCTCCGGTATCAGCCTGATAGATTCCCCGAGATTAGGCGATCAAAGTAAAATGCCCGAAACACTTAAAAAGAACAAAGGGCATAATACGTTGTTTATGCTGCCCTTTATTTTAGGCATTTTAGGCTTTGTGTACCAATTATTCAAAAACAGGAATGATTTCCTGGTTACGCTCATCCTGTTTTTCTTTATGGGCGAAGCGATTGTTATTTACCTGAACGCGCCGGGTAATATGCCCAGGGAAAGGGACTATGTGTTCACCGGCGCCTGCTATGTATTTGCTATCTGGATAGGGCTTGCTGTATTAGCCTTTATTAAACTGGCCCAGGACAAAGCAGATAAGGAACTGTTTAAAAAGACATTAATATACGGGGCTACGCTCACCTTCCTGGTAACCATATTGAGCAGCACAACGGCAGGATCTTTTGCCGGCACATTCATTCCGGGGCTCATGGCCGCTATCCTGTTTGTGGTAGTGGTGGCAGCTATCACCTATATAGTGAGAGGTGTTTCGGGTAATGGCAATAACTATAAATTGGCCGGTATTACAACGGGTATCATTTGTATTTTAGTACCCGCTTTGATGGCCCAGCAGGAATGGGACGACCACGATCGCAGTAAAAAATTACTGGCTCCGGATCTTGCAAAAGATTACCTGGAAAGCTGCGCCCCCAACGCGATCCTGTTTACTTTTGGAGATAACGATACTTACCCGCTGTGGTATGCACAGGAAGTGGAAGGTGTAAGGCCCGATATCCGGATCATTAATACCAGCCTGTTGGGAATTGACTGGTATATTAACCAGTTAAGATATAAAATTAATAATGCCGACAGCGTCGATGTAATATGGGGACCCAAACAAATTGAAGGACATAACCGGGAATACATCCGTTTCAGCAGTCCGCAGCAGGGCCAGAACATTGACCCTAATGCCTACTACCCGTTATATGAAGTGATGAAGGGATATTTAGGCCAGACCGTTACCGATGACGATGGAAACGACGTAGGCCCGACTTTTATGCCTTTCCGGAAATTTTTTATACCCGTTGATAAGAACGTGGTATTAAAAAATGGCACAGCAAACCCGGGCGACAGTATAATAAGTCAATTACCAATAGAAATTCAATCGGGGGGTGGCTTACAAAGAAACGACCTGATCATGCTGAATATTATTGCCACCAATAACTGGAACAGACCGGTTTATTTTACAGCGCCTTACGGAGACCTGGGATTCGGGCAAAATTTACGTAAAGATGGTCTTACCTACAGGCTGGTACCCTTCCCTGTAAAAGTGCCCCAGCAAAACTGGGTAACAGACCAGGCAATGAGGACTATGAGAGCCGGCGGATCATCGGTAAGAGATAATAATCTTACCGCTATTTTCGACAACCTGTATAAAAAATTTGAATTTGGAGGCGCGAACAGAAAAGGCGTTTATTACGATGAAGTAAACAGGCAATACCTTTTAAATATAAGATCAATTTTTGCTGAAGCTGCCGGTAATCTTGCCGATGCCGGAAAAACAGATGAAGCAGTTAAGCTTCTGAATAAAGAAGCTGAAGGCATTGATCCTGAAAACCTTCCTTATGGCATGACCAGCCGTTACAATCAGCATAATCAAACCGGTATTTTACTTGCCGAAGCCTACTATAAAGCAGGAAAGTTTGATCAGGCCAGGAAAATTGCAACTGATATCAGGAACGACATCAGCAGCCAGAGAGGTTATTATAATTATTTGAAAACAAATAAACCCGAAGCCTATTCAGGACTGGAAAATACCGAAGTGCCGTTGAATGAAATTATGGACCAGGTGTTAAGCGCTGTTGAGGAGCATTACGATCCGCTGAAGAAAGCAGCAAAAGACCCTGCTCACGAAATAACTCCCGAACTTTTACAAAAAGTTGCCGACAGTGCAAAACAGCAGGCAACGGCAAAAGATTCCGGCAAGTAAAGCTACCTGGTATAAATGATAACGAGGCTGTCCTGCCTGGGCAGCCTTTTCTGTTATGCTAAATATTCTTTCAAGTACCTGTTAACTTTTCAACCTGTCAACATATCAACACGTTTAAGTGTTATATTTATGTATGCGTGGGTTTCATTTTTCAAAATTCGACATCAGCCAGCAGGGCAAGTCCCCCTTCGATAAATTGCTGGATATCTTTATGCAATTGCTCACCTATACCAGCGGAGAGGTGGGTGAGGCACTACAATGGCTGAATCAGCTGGATAAGGAATATCAGCTTACCGGCGAAGAATATGGTATCGGTGATTTTATTGAAGAGTTGAAAGCAAAAGGATATATCAGCGAGGACAGTCAGAAAGGAGAGATAAAAATCACTCCAAAGACCGAGCAGGGCATCCGGAAAAAAAGCCTGGAAGAGATATTTGGTAAATTGAAGAAAACAAAACAGGGCGATCATAAAACATTTAAACCCGGACAGGGTGATGAAATAAACCCGGAGACCCGCCCTTTCCGGTTTGGCGATATGCTGGAACAGATCGATTTTACTGAATCCATCCGCAATGCGCAGATCAATCATGGCGTGGAGCGTTTTTCACTCCGGGAAGATGACCTCAGCATTCGTGAAACAGATTTCAAAACACAAACTTCGACTGTTTTAATGATCGATATTTCGCACTCCATGATTTTATATGGAGAGGACCGTATCACTCCTGCTAAAAAGGTAGCCATGGCCCTGAGTGAGCTGATCACCACGCGCTATCCGAAAGATACACTCGACATCGTGGTTTTTGGTAATGATGCATGGCCGGTAGCCATAAAAGACCTTCCCTACCTGCAGGTAGGGCCCTATCATACCAATACTGTTGCCGGCCTCGAACTGGCTATGGATATTTTAAGAAGAAGAAAAAACCCGAATAAACAGATATTTATGATCACTGATGGAAAACCTACCTGCCTGAAAATCGGTAAACGGTATTATAAGAATGCCTTCGGACTGGATAGAAAAGTAGTGAACCGCTGCATGAACCTGGCTGCACAATGCAAGAAAAACAAGATACCTATTACTACCTTTATGATCGCCACAGACCCCTACCTGCAGCGGTTTGTACAGGAATTTACCGAAATGAACCAGGGTAAAGCGTACTTTGCATCGCTCGATAACCTGGGAAGCTTTATCTTTAAAGATTTTGAAAGCGGTAAATCGAAGCATGTATTCTGAACCATGATTTGGCAGGATTATTAGATTAATAGGAAACAGCAAATTTCAGCCAATTAGAAGACAGAAAAATAAAGTTTGTAAGAGAAATGAATATGCCTATTTTTTACAAAGGCAAAATGATTGGAGAAAGAAGAGTTGACTTTGTTATTGAAAATAAAATAATGGTTGAATTAAAAGCAATTATTCAATTAGAAAATGTACATCTCGCACAGGCAAAAAATTATTTAGAGGCATACAATATACAAATCGGGTTATTGATAAACTTTGGAAGTATCAGTCTTCAATTTAAAAGACTGGAAAATCAAAAATATAGAAATCCCAACTTCCCCATCAATCCATAAAATCCACCCAAATCATGGTTCAGAGAACATTAGGCGAATTAAAAAAATCAGGATATCAGTCCAAATCTATCAAAGAAGAAATCAGGCAAAACTTAATACTGAAATTAAAGGAGGATGAACCAACTTTCCCGGGTATTGTCGGTTATGAAGATTCGGTAATTCCCGAAACCGAAAGGGCCCTGCTAAGTAAACACAATATTTTATTATTAGGATTACGCGGGCAGGCGAAGACCCGTATGGCACGCCAGATGACAGCACTTTTGGATGAATACGTTCCCATTGTAGCCGGCAGCGAGATCAATGATGATCCGTTAAGGCCGATCTCAAAATATGCAACAGACCTGATTGCAGCAAAAGGAGACGACACTCCAATTGAATGGCTTCACCGCAGCCAGCGCTACGGAGAAAAGCTGGCTACACCCGATGTAAGCGTTGCAGACCTGATCGGAGATATCGACCCCATAAAAGCCGCAAACCTCAAATTGAGCTTTGCAGATGAGCGTGTTTTGCATTATGGTATCATTCCCCGCAGCAATCGCGGCATTTTTGTGATAAACGAATTACCCGATTTACAGGCGCGCATACAGGTATCTTTATTCAACATCCTGGAAGAAGGTGATATCCAGATACGTGGTTTTAAATTGCGGATGCCTTTGGATATGCTCTTTGTATTTACGGCCAACCCGGAAGATTATACCAATCGCGGCTCAATTGTTACACCGCTGAAAGACCGCATCCAGAGCCAGATATTGACGCATTACCCCAAAACCCTGGAGCATGCGCTGGATATTACAGAGCAGGAAGCTGTAATAGATGATGATGTAGTAAAAAAGATAATGATCAGCGACCTGGTAAAGCGTTTAATTGAGCAGGTAGCCTTTGAGGCGCGTAACAGCGAGTTCGTGGATAAAAAAAGCGGGGTAAGCGCCCGGCTCACCATTTCAGCAAGAGAAAATGCGATCAGTGCAGCAGAACGGCGGGCTTTAATTAATAACGAAAAATCAACACAGGTCTGGATCGCCGATCTGGTTGGTATTATACCTTCCATTACCGGCAAAGTAGAGCTGGTATATGAAGGAGAGCAGGAAGGCCCCTACCAGGTAGCCATGAACCTGGTTGATAAAGCTATCCGGTCCCAATTCGTTCAGTACTTTCCGGATCCGGAACAATTGAAAAAAAGAAGAAACACAGGGAAACCTGCTTCCCAGCAAAAAGCCGATGAAAATCCTTACCGCTCTATAATCAACTGGTTCGATAAAGGCAACCAGCTGAATCTTTCTTTTAACACAAAAGATGAACAAAAGCTAAACCAGCTCTATACCGTTGACGGGCTCCATGCTTTAGTTAAAAAATATTTTTCCGGCGCTAATGAAATGCAAACCGGGTTATTGATGGAATTTGTTTTGCACGGCCTTGCCTCCTATTCCACCATCAGCAAAAAATTATTTGAAACCAGCATCGAGTTTAAGGATCTTTTTGGCAGTATGATGAATATGGGAACTGCCCAGGATGACGAAGATCTGGGTTTTGAAGACAATGATATGTAATTAAAGATATTGCTCCGCTGCCCATGACAAATCTTTTCACCAATTAAGGATCAAAATAATTTTTTAACGTAACCCTGCCTTTTACCGGCCACGGCTTCCTCTTCTGCTGCCATTGCTTTGGGGGGTCTGCCGTGTTACAGGCTGCCGTGTTTCCGTAGGCAAATTTTGAACATTGGTGCGTTGCTCCTTCACCTGGCGGGTTGGCTCGGTGCTGGTTCGTTCCTGCACCTGTTGTGTATTTTGCACACGCCGCCATTGCTGCGGCCTTGGCTGCACAGTACTGTTATTTGAATTACTGTTTGCCCCGGCATTGTTATTTACGTTAGTATTATTGTTTCCCCGGTTGCTGGTGGCACCTGAATTATTTTGCACATCAGGGCGGTATACATTGTATTGATTATTATCATGCCTCATCTGATCGCGCGTATTTACCTGGCGGATAGTTACGGGGGTTATATTGGCATTGCTATATCGCCTCACTTCATTTATATTGGGGCCCTGTGAATAGTAGGCACGGTTGTTACGGGTATGCCCGAAATCATTAAGAATGGTTATACGGTTGGTAATATTAACCGGCTGCCTGCGCACATAAGACGATATGTTTCTGTTGTAAATATTAGCGCGGTTTACAAAATTCCAGTAATAACTATTGGGCCTGTAACTGCCGAAAGATACGTTTACATTTACGCCCGGCATTAATGGTGCCCAGGCATAATAATCGTCCACCACGCCCCATGTTACCCAGGCAGGCGACCAATCGTAGCCCGGAATCCATAACCAGCCATATAAATCGTCGTACACCCAGCGCCCATAGTGAAAAGGCGCCCAGCCCCAGCTATAATTCGACACCCAGGCCCAGCCTTCGCTGGTATAAGTCCAATAACCATTAGTATCATAAGGTCTGAAATCGCCGCTCACGCCCGGGTTCCATACATATCCGTATTCAGGATAATTCATCCAGGTGCCATAGGGACTCAAATCATCGTAAAAGGTCTGAAACGTAATATTAGCGCCGTCCTGTGGCGCATAATACGGATCGTTGGTTACATAAGCAACCGGGCCGCAACTGCTGAAGAACAGGATAACAATAAAACTTATTGTAAGCCCCTGTTTTAAAAATATTGTTTTCATTCGTTTATTCTTTTAATGCTTTTAATGATCAGATATAATTCGCCAAATAATCATGCTTCGGGGTATGAAGAACACTTATGGCTCATTTCATATTTATAGTATTCGCTAATTAATTTGACTACTTTTTTGATCAAAAAGTTCCCGGCGCAGTAACTTTTTTTAAACCTATTATCTGAAATCCGGTATAAATTAACAACATCAATTTTCTGCATTTAATAAAATCTTTCCTTTTTTTAACCCATTACCCGAAACGGTTAAATGAATGGGCCCGGTCATGGTCCCGGATTGTACCAGCAGCACCAGCTTCCCGTTAAATGTCTTCATTGCGGGCAAATGAAAAGGTTCGAGCGAAGTGGCGTCGCCATTGCAGGCAGCCCGGTATTTTCCATTTCCCGAAACGCTGAACTTTAGCTGCCTGGCTGCCGTTGGGCAAATATTTCCTTTTTTATCAACAACCGACACGGTAACAAAACTGATATCTTTGCCATCAGCCTTAATAGTGCTCCTGTCCGCATCAAGTTTTATTCCATAAGGTGTGCCCGCGGTGGTAACCGATTTTTCAGCAGCAGGTTTTCCATCTTTTCCAAAAGCGACCACTTTTACAGTACCCGGTTCATACTTCACATCCATCCACATTAAACGGTACCTGTTTTGCGCCGTTGCATTGCTTTTCTTTTGCACGCCCATGCTTTTACCGTTTATAAAAAGTTCGGCACTGTCGTAATTAGTATATACGAATACCGGTGTGGTTTGACCTTCGCGACCCGGCCAGGTCCAGTGAGGCAAAATATGCAAGGTGGGTTCATGAGTGTTCCACCTGCTTCTGTATAAATAATACCGGTCTTTGGGAAGTCCCGCCAGATCATTAATACCAAAATAAGAGCTGCGAGAGGGCCATTTATCATCATAAGGAGTGGGTTCTCCCAGGTAATCGAAACCCGTCCATACAAACTCCCCGATGACCCAGGGTTTATCGTCCTGCAGTACAAAATCGTCATCAGGCAGATTGGACCAGCTGCAATATTCCAGATCATAGGATGAAGACTGGTTATCGTTGTATTGTTTTTGCGCAGCTTTTACAGCCGGGAATTTGTACACACCACGGGAGCTTACCGTTGAGGCGGTTTCCGATCCCAAAATAAACCCTTGCGGGAAAGTGGTATAGGCTTCTTCATATAAAGGAAGCCTGTAATTCAGTCCAGGGATATCAAGTACTGCGCCAAAACCGTATTTCATAGCATTCTGCACCTGGTCCATACCCACTGTAACCGGCCGTGTCGGATCTTCGCGGTGAAAGATATCCTGGATGCGCCTGGCGCGTTTGGCGCCATCATATCCCCATTGGTCGGGCACCTCGTTGCCCGCGCTCCACATTACAATACAGGGATGGTTGCGCGTTGCCCTCACCAGATTTTCCACATCTTTCTCCATGTCCTTATCAAAATATAAATGATATCCATTTTTTACTTTTGGTTTGGCCCATTCGTCAAAGCTTTCGGCCATGAACATAAAGCCCATTTCATCGCAAAGCTCCAGTTGCTCCATCGATGGCATATTATGCGAGCTGCGTATGGCATCGCAACCCATATCTTTTAATATTTGCAACTGCCGGCGCAGGGCGGCCGTATTAACAGCAGCACCTAACGGTCCCAGATCGTGATGCAAACAGACGCCCTTAAATTTCCTGGTTTGACCATTCAGCTGAAAACCTTTCCCCGGAGTATAGCTTATCGATCTTATACCAAAACGCGTTTGAACTTCATCCTGTAATACGCCCCCTGTATATAATCTGGAAACTGCCGTGTACAGAACCGGTGTTTCAGGACTCCATAGTTTCGGATTATTGACGGGAATATTTTGTTCAAATTGTTTTCCGAACAAAGTGTGCGTCGTATCTGAAGCAACTTTTTTACCGGAGGCCTCTATTATGTCCGTAACCAGATAGCCGCTGGCTGCAGACACATTCGTTTTTATATTCACTTTGGCAAACGACTCTGTTACTATTGGCGTAGCAATATATGTTCCCCATTGATCAATACTTTCTGTATTCTTTATAATAATCGAAACTTTGCGGTAGAGGCCAGCCCCGGGGTACCAGCGCGATGATTCGCCTATATTGTTTAAATGAACAGCCAGTAAATTCTTTTGTCCTTCGGCCAGGTTATCAGTAATGTCAAAATAGAAATAACTATACCCGTAATGCCACTCGCCCACTTTTTCGGCGTTTACAAATACTTCGGGGTTACTCATGGCCCCTTCAAAAAGCAGGATCGCTCTCTTACCTTTTTTAAATGCAGGTAATACAAATTCATTACGGTACCAGCCTTCGCCAATATAAGGCAAAGCGCCTGTACGCCCGGTTTTTTCTGTTGCCACTTCTTCGCCGTTCTGCTGAATGGCCACCACCTGTTTATCTACTTCCTTATCAAAAGGGCCATATATTGCCCAGTCGTGCGGAACCGTAACGGTTTGCCAGTTGCGATCATCAAACCCCTTGCCGGCTGCGTTTTCAAAATGGCCCCTGGCAAATTTCCATCCTTCAGACAATACCGTTGTGGCACGGGTTTGCGCAAAAGAAGCGCCGGAAGACAATAAAAAAACAGTCAATAATACTTTAGGCAAACGGATCATAGCGGAGATTTGCAGAATTAAATTTAGTAAAGTGAAAAAGGAATATCTTTAAATAAAACCTATTACTCTATGGGCGTATATGCTTTAAACGAATGTTTGGGCTCATAATGGTTCCATATCAAAGCTGCGATTTTCCTCGTAAGCACTTCTGCTTCGTTATCATCTGTCCAGCTTTGATCTTTATTATTTTTGGTTAATATACAAAAAACGATATCGCCATGGGGGGCGTTTAGCAATACCACTTCGCCCCGCGCTTCGTTCACCGAGCCCGTTTTGGAAATGGCGTTAATGGTTGCCGGAATCTGAGACAATGACCTTCCATTATAAAACTGGTTTTTCAGATAACGGTACATCTTATCGGAATAACGTGCACCGATCACTTTTCCCTGCCGTATTAAAGTAAACAGCCGCGCCATTTCCCGGGGAGTAGTTTGTCCCCAGCCATATTTTTCCCATATTGCCTGGCGGCCTTCAGTGCGGGAGTTAACTTTTGTATTTACCAGGCCCAAACTGTCCATTAAACGATTGACAGCTGCACCACCGCCACTCAGTTCCTGCAACCAGATGGAAGCCACATTATCACTGTATGTCAGCATTAAGGAGATCATTGTAGACAAATCTGTCTTCGCACTGTCTTTATAAAACTGCATCAGACCCGATCCTCCGTATGCCCTGCCTGCGTTGTACACAAACTCCTGGGAAAGCTTTAATGTGCCATTGGCAATTTTCTGAAAAACACCCGTTAAGATCGGCACTTTCACGATGCTGGCAGTTGGAAAAACAGTATCGGCATTAATGGTAACTATTTTATTTTTTTTGAGATGGTGCACGTACACACCTATATCACCATTAAAGCCGGCGATCTCTTTTTTGATACCGGCCTCAAGTTTACGATCTGTCTTTTGGCCGCATACCGAAGACACTATAAAGACAAGCAGTATTAAAAAACTGAATCTCATAAAAAATAGTTGAAGAACGATTATCTTCAAAGATAAAAGCAAATACTCATGCAGGCAATTAAAAGTCTTCAAATTCAAGAGATTTATCCCTCGTAACTTTTAATGACGATGGCTGAAATAACGGCCTGGTTATTTGTTATCGCCTCATTGATTTTGCGGCCCAAATTTTTTAACTCCAAACGACCCAAACAGGAAGATTAACAGCATCCAATCATCATTCAGATCACCTGTTCCCGGCCGGTTTACCGGTAAAGCCGCTTTGTATAAATCCTTCTATATTTTTAAGAAACAATGCTTCTCCAAAATACAACGGCTTATTAATGCCCCATCGTACAGAACAGTTACGAAGCAAAATATTTCCAGCTGTATCAAAATAAAATCCCGCTGTTTTGCCTTTTACAAATCCTGCTGCCTTAGCCGGACGGCGATCGTAAATACCACCTGGAATAGCAGTTGTTTTTTCAATCGATACATCTACATTGTCAAACACAATATTTTGTATCTTTTCTTTTGATTCGGCGCTCACATATACACCTTTCAGCGCTTTCTGCTCCAGGCTTAAACGGGCTATTATCCTGCTTAACTCACTGCTCAGTAAAATCCCTTCTTTGTTAAGGTAATTAAGGCTGGCGCTGTAAGTACTTTTTTTATTTCCCCCGCTAAAAGAAATATTGTGGTTTTGAGAGACTGCCTGCGAGCGCTGAATGGCTTTCATCCAGTCGGTATTAGCGCCCAGATCGTCAGTAGGCAATATGGTATTGCCGTTCTCGCTCACATACGCCTTAATTTGGTCAGCATTCATCACCTCCAGCGAACCTGAAACTTTTTCGAGACCGACATATCCATCGTAAGAAGCCTGCGTTCTGCCGGCTCTGCCCTTTTTTGTGGTAACGATGATAACGCCATTGGAAGCTTTATTTCCATAAATGGCAGTTGCAGCGGCATCCTTCAGCACATCAACAGAAGCAATATCAGCAGGTGCAATAGTGGCTATATCAGCGCCGGGAATCCCATCAATCACATAAAACGGACCCTGCGGGCTGTTAATGGTAGAAGCACCGCGCAACACCACTGCGGCAGCAGCATTGGGATCGCCGCTGGCAGTAATATTGAGCCCCGGCACTTTACCCTGCAGCAATTGCCCCACGTCGCCGGTTACGGCACGGTTAAGGTCCTCGGGCTTTACGGAAGTGATAGCGCTGGACAAGGTTTTTTTAGAGCCGCGGCCATAACCTACCACCACTACATCTAACAAAGCAGTGGCGCTGGCGGTAAGCGTTACATTATAACTACCGGCATCCGTTACTTTTATTTCAACGGTTGCAAAGGACACAGCGCTTACAGACAATACATCGTTTGTTTTAGCTGCAATAACAAAGGCCCCGCTTTCATCAGTAGCAGTTGCAATGTCTTTTCCTTTAACCTGTACTGTTGCCCGAGGCACGGGGGCTCCTTTTTCATCAACAACAGTTCCACGAACCTGCGATTGCTGGGCTTTTACATCTACGGGCAAGAGCAAAGATCAACAGCAGTATCACACTGAACAAATAGCGAACATATAAGTGCCGCCTACAATTTTGCATCATTTACAATTAATTTAAAATGATTAAATGATTAAGCCCGGGGCTTAAATGATTAGAGTAAGTATTTAAAATTTAAGTGTTGGCGGCAGGTACTTGTTAACCAGTCCTCATAGTAGGGCTTCAGCTTTTCCCAATCGGGCGGCTCGGGGCTTTTTGAATAAAGATCATAAGAATTGAACAACTGTACCCATTTCAGCATTTTTAAGTCCTGATCATCCAGCAAATGCTCATAGGCGCCTTCCCTGTGCCATGCGTAAAATGAATGGTAGCGCAGCATATACAATCCTTCCTGCGGTAAA
>JASGEW010000041.1:0-3901 GCA_047606125.1 Niabella sp.
ATATGGTGGGACTGATCCTGGTGTGGCAAATGTAACCAGACCAATTATTGTTTATGGCAAAATAAATAATGGACAATGGGTTACATCCAGTGTGAATTACAATGGAAACGGGAATTGGAATGGGCAATCAAGCAGAGGGAGTAATGGAAGCTTCTGGAGTAATAACTGGCAGGATGTTGCATTCTTGACAAACGATTTCGCTCAGGCCCTTAAAGATGGTAGCTCAATCAGTATTGCTAATAGGTACAATTTACCAACCACATCAGTTCAACTTCCATTAGGACTTACGACAAGGGTAAGCACAAAAGTTGTAAATTTCGTCTCAAAAGTAGGAAAACCTATTGCAAAAGCCGCACCTTGGGTAGCAGGAGGGGCAATAGTGTATAATATAATTAACAATCATCAAATCACAGCGGGAGATGTTTATCAGGGGATTGTTACAGGGCTTTCGATTATCCCAGGATGGGGTTTGTTGATAGGGGGAACGGCTCTAATAGCAGAAGGCATATCTTACTATACGACAGGGCAGAGTATTTCCGACAATATTAACCAAAGTATGAATGGCGGTGTAATAAGGCAATGGTAATAAATGAGAGAATATGAAATTTTTTGAGTATTTATATTACAGAATGTACGCAGCATATACTAAAAAAAATGATAGTCCTGTAATGAGAACATTTATGTATGTAAGTCTGGTTATCTATCTTATTTTGGCTGTGCTGATTATTTATTTAGATCAAATATTGACTGTATGTAATGTACTGTCAGAAGAGACTTCAAAGGAAATTAGACGTTCTAAGGTGTTTTGGGGTGTTTATATTCTTTTTACCTTATTATTTACCTATTTTAGATTTACCAGAAAAGATTTTTCTTATTACGAAAAAAAGTATTCCAAGTGTTATTCTTTGAATAAATCGGTTAAGATATGGATGCTGGTTGCCTTTCCTTTTCTGTTCTTCTTTTTGAGTATTTTTCTTATGGCACCTTTATTTGGAGGTACGATTTTAGGTAAAGAATTTACTGGTATTCTGAAGCATTAGTTATTGGAGAGCCTTTCTCCGCTCTTCGAAGCGTGTTGTAGCTGTATGAGTTCTCCTGGCCTCATACGATTATGCTGTTGCTTCTGGCAACTGCTGGCAGACACCGGTAGGGTTAGGCATCAGTTCTTTGAAAAGTTTATAGTAGGCCAAAACGGGGCGCCTGGGGCCGTAAACGAAACCCTGCCAACTGGACGTATACCAGCGTACCGGCAGTACCGGACTGGTTGTACCGCGGGTTTACAGGCCATGAACATGTAGAAGCCCTTACGCTCATCAACATGAATGGCCGGATGTATGATGCTTACACCGGCCAAATGATCTCACCCGATAATTATGTGCAGAATGAATGGTCGCCTGCCGGGTATAACCGGTATGCTTATGTGTACAATAACCCGTTAGGGTATACCGACCCTACAGGGATGCTGGCGCAGTCAGACCCGACAATGTTGGAAAATGTTACAGTGCAGGCTTATACCCATTCTTCTTACTCTGTAGACTGGAGCTCGTTATTATGGCAGTTGCAGGATCTGTTTAACGGCAATAACTTTGGCATTAATTACGGAGTTGGGGGGGATGGCAGTAGTGGAGGTGGTGGTGGCCCACAGCCAGGGGGTGGAAAAGGGAAGACGAACCCGGGAGATCCGAGAGCTAAGACTTTACCAGAGGTTTTTGTGAAGCCCAAACCAAAACAAAACAATAAAAGTGTTTGGCCGCATTTAATTGGTCCAGGTTTGATTGTTTCAGGAGCGGAAATTATACCAAAGTCATTACTTAAATATGTAGGAGTAAGAGGTTTCGTTGCAAAAGGGGCGACTAAAAATACTTCCATCGCATCTACTGTTCTCAGAACTGTTATTCCAAAATCGTGGCCAAGGCTTGGCTTTTTACCAAAAGCAACGTCATTAGGAGGACAATTAGGGAGAGCATTTCCATTAGTAGGATTTATCCTTACTGCTAACGATATTCAACAATGGGGATTGAGCACTACGCTTGAAAATGCTGAAAGTCAAGAAGAGAAGGAACAACTATTGACTGTTTATAGTTTAGGGCTATAAAGAGTCTTTAGATTTTAATATAATAATCATGACTAAAAAATACTAATTCTATTTTTGTAAAAATCAATTATGAAAAAGGATCATTGGGCATTAGTTGTAGAATTCATCAAGATTCATTGGCCAATAAAAAATGAAATTCTTACAAGAGCTACAAGAATGCAAGAAGATTTAGGAATAAAAGGAGATGATGCAGATAATATTATTTATGAGTTTTCAAAAGCTTTTAATATAAATATAGATAACCTTGATTTGTCAAATTATTTTACTGGATATAATGAAGATATTATATCAATAATAAAAGGGTTGATAAATAGAAAATCTCTAAAAAAATACTCATTAACATTAGGAGATTTGGAAGAGGCATTATCATTGGGAGAATTAAGTGATCGTCGAATCATTTTTCGGACAAAAAATCAATAATCTGCTTGCCTTTCGAGTCTCCCGCAAAGGACCCTGAAGCATAAAAAGTTTTGCTTCCCTTCCACGTTGTAGACTGGAGCTCGTTATTATGGCAGTTGCAGGATCTGTTTAATGGCAATCACTTTGGTATTAATTACGATGTAGGTGGCGGTGGCAGTAGTGGAGGAGGAGGTGGCTCACAGCCGGGGGGTGGAAAAGGGAAGACGAACCCTGGAGATCCGGGAGCCAAGACTTTACCTACGGTTAAGGCAAAACCTGCTAAACCCCAAAAACAGCAGACTACAGATATCTTGAATAAACTCGGTACTATTTTATCTGCATTAGGTGTTTCTTATGATCTTACAAAATTATCTTCAGATGAATTACAAAGGATAGCTAATTTGCTCTATAGTACAAAGAATGAAATTATAGATATTGGGAAACTAAGGCTTATTAAAGGAGTAACTACTAATACTGCTGGTAAACTTCTCGGCGGAATAGGACTTGTAATTACTGGTGTGGATATTACTTTCAAATGGTTTAAATTGGAATAATGGCACAGATGCTTTTTTTGGTATGGTGTCGTTTATTCCAGGGGTTGGTACATTCATTGGAGTAAGCTATTTTTTAGGAAATGCGATAATTCAGGGAACAACCGGTAAGTCAATAGGAGAATATATAGGCGATTCTTATAATTTTTATAGCAATGGAGTAAGTAATTTTATAAACACCATTAATAGTTGGGAAAACGCCCTTAGAAGAGGCTGGGTGCCAAGGTAGCATATTTTTGAACAAATATACAAGCTATGCATTTTTTTGATTTTCTTTTTTACAATGTTTCAAAAAAAGTAGATACTATTGAAGATGGAAAAACCCGTCCCACCTTAACCACTAGTGTTGCATTGGCCGCATTGCAATTAATGAATATCGGCTCCCTTTATATGTTGATTTATATATGTATGAAAGAGCCATTGCCGTTCGTTAATTCCTATTTAGTAGGTATTTTGGCATTTATAATTTTAGTATTTAATCATTATATTTTTTTTTTATACGAAAAAGCACGATTATAATGCCATCCAAATAAAATGGAATGAAAAGAATCTGTTACAGAAGAAAAGATATATTATACTATTTAAAGTATATATGACTATTAGTGTCTTGAGCTTTTTAATATTATTTATTATTTCGTACTTGAATAAGCATGGATAAACAACAGATCAATGGAATGCGGCAGTAGATTTAGCAAATTCTACTTTTGTTACCAAAACGACGCCGTATGGGGGATATATAGGAGGCGATATGCCTGAAGCCTATGCGTTTGCCAGTATGGATGAAGCGTTTCTTTATGCAGCGGGCATGATAGATGCCAACGACTGGTGGGGTGGTGGTGGTGGAGGTGGCGCGGTC
>JASGEW010000042.1:0-6156 GCA_047606125.1 Niabella sp.
GCTTACTGCTGTAAGTATGCGAAATGATGATGGATATGTATGTTGTTTTTTATCATTGCGCGGCAAATATAGAAAAAAATATTTTTTAATACCAAATTATTGTAATGAACTTGTTTAACCTTGTGAAAATTTGAACAAATAGTTCGTGAAACAACCACAACGGCACCGATGTCACAGCGAAATTACAACGTTGTGAGACCTTTGTGTCGTTAAGTCGTTGTGTTTTATTCAAAAAAGAACATTTTGAAGTTTAAACAAGTTAAATAAAAAATACGATCCCGCGGCTGCCGTACGGCAATAAAAAGTTGACCGTTAAAATAAGAGCGGATACTCCTCGCAAATACAAAACAAAGCCTGGTTACTTCAAAAGACAGTATTCTTTTCGCCGGAAAGAAGCCTGGATCAGGGCATTTATAGGCCTGCCAACCCTGGTAAATGATCAAATGAGTAAATTTAACGAAAGGCGTTCCCGCCAAATATTTCATATTTATTATCTTTAGCGCCCAAAAAACAGAAGATGTTACAGATTACCAAACCCATTGCATTCATCGATCTTGAAACCACAGGTGTAAACCTGGGAACGGACAGGATAGTTGAAATAGCCGTAGTGAAAATATTACCCGATGGTTCAAAGACCGTAAAAAGAAAGCTGATCAATCCGCAGATGCCTATCTCCAAAACTTCAAGTGATGTACATGGGATTACTGATGAAATGGTAAAAGATGCGCCTACGTTTCAGCAGGTGGCGCAGGAGTTTAAGCAGGTGCTGGACGATTGTGATCTTGGGGGCTATAACTCTAACCGCTTCGACATACCCTTACTGGTGGAAGAATTTTTGCGTGCAGGCGTGGATTTTGATATGAAAGGCCGGCGGATGCTGGATGTACAAAATATCTTCCATAAAATGGAGCAGCGCACGTTAGCGGCCGCCTATAAATTTTATTGCGGGAAAGTACTGGAAAGCGCCCATTCTGCAGAGGCAGACGCTTCCGCAACGCATGAAGTGTTGCTGGCCCAGATAAAAAAATATCCGGAGCTCGGAAATACTATAGAGTCTATTAATAAATTTTTGGGTGAGGAGCAGGTTGTTGACTTTGCAAGAAGATTTATAATGTGTGATGGGGTTGAAGTATTTAATTTTGGAAAATATAAGGGACAATCCATTGCTGAAGTACTAACCCGGGAACCCCAGTATTACGACTGGATGATGCGTGGGGACTTTCCGCAACAAACAAAGCAAAAACTGACCGAGATATTTACAAGAACAAAGCTTAAAGGATTAAAAGTTTAGCTGTTGAAACATATAATGCCGTGTGAACAATAGCCGATTAAATAAATATTTTTGGATAAGTTAGTAATTATACCCACGTATAACGAAAAGGAGAATATTGAAAATATTCTGAAAGCAGTTTTTAAGCTGGAAGGGAATTTTCATGTATTGATTGTCGATGACGGATCGCCGGACGGTACTGCCGATATTGTGAAGTCATTGCAGTTTCTTTACAGGGGGCGCCTGTTTTTAGAAGAGCGGAAAGGAAAGCTGGGTTTAGGTACCGCTTATATTCATGGCTTTAAATGGGGATTGCAGAACAATTATAGTTACATCTTTGAGATGGATGCCGATTTTTCGCATAACCCGAATGATCTGCAGCATTTGTATGCCGCATGTAAAAATGACGGCGCAGACGTTGCGGTGGGCAGCCGTTATGTTAAGGGAGGCGGGTTTATTAACTGGCCTGCCAACAGAATCGTATTGTCTAAAGGAGGCTCGCTCTATACAAGAATTATAACATGGTTGCCTGTTAAAGATCCTACCGCCGGATTTGTTTGCTATAAAGCGGAAGTGCTGGAAGCTATTAATTTTGATAATATCACTTTTGTAGGCTATGCTTTCCAGATCGAAATGAAATTTGCAGCCTGGAAACTTGGGTTCAAGATAAAAGAAGTGCCTATTATTTTTCAGGACAGAACAGAAGGACAATCAAAAATGAGCAAGGGAATTGTGAAGGAAGGGATTTTAGGGGTTTTAAACCTGCGCTGGCAAAGTTTATTTAAGAACTACAGGCGAAGGGTAAGAACAAAGGTCGCTGATTCATAATATCTCTTACGTAAAGATTGATAATTCATCACACTTGTAACTCATAACTTATCTTTATTACACATTTTCATGTACAGTAAATCGGAAGCGTCTGCTATTAAAAAAAAATTCTGGACAACTTTTGGTATGTATATGAAACCTGTAAAAAATGCAGAAGGAGATACCATTAACTGGATCAATTATAAAACAGGCATCCGGCATCTTTATTTCAGGATGGATGCAGATAAAAAAAAGGCTTCTGTAGCAATTGAAATAAAGCATCCGCAAATAACAGAACGGCTAATCTTTTTTGATAAACTTCAATCTCTAAAAGATTATTTCCATGATCAGTTGCAGGAAGAATGGAACTGGCAGCAAACTTTTTATGACGAAGATGGTGCTGAGGCGTCCCGGATAGTCACGGTTCTTGAAGGTATAAATATCTTCAGGAAGGAGCACTGGCCGGCAATCATTTCTTTTTTAAAAGAGCGGATCATTAAGCTGGACGCATTCTGGAACGATGTTAAATTTCAGTTTGAAGTGTAATTGGTAATAAATTTTTAATTAAGTTAGACATTTAATTAATTATTTTCACAACATGCATATGAAAAAATGGCTATTGATTGTTTCAGTTTTATTTACAGGAATGTTACAGGCACAGGAAGAAATTAAGTTATATGATGTGGTTCCCAACAGTAAGCCGGTTCCCGACCAGGAAAAAAGTGAGATAGGAAAAGACGGTCTGACGCGGATAAGTGAAGTTTCCATTCCTGAAATGCTCATGTTTAAGCCGGAGAAACCTAATGGTACGGCAGTCATCATTTGTCCTGGCGGAGGTTATAGTATTCTTGCAATAGGGCATGAAGGATTAGAGGTTGCAAAAGTACTGAACAGTTGGGGTGTTACAGCATTTGTATTAAAGTACCGGTTGCCGAGCGACAGGACGATGATGGATAAATCGATCGGCCCATTACAGGATGCTGAAAGAGCTATTCAACTGGTACGTGTAAATGCCAGGGAATGGGGCGTGGATCCTAAAAAAGTAGGAATAATGGGGTTTTCAGCGGGCGGGCACCTTGCGGCTTCGTTATCTACCCGGTATGAAGAACAGTTAATCGAAAATCACAAACATATTTCTTTCAGACCCGATTTTTCCATATTGGGTTATCCTGTTATCAGTTTTACAGACAGCCTTACTCATGCAGGCAGCCGTAATAATCTTATAGGTAAAAACCCTTCCGCTTTTAAAATACAAAAATATTCCAACGAGCTGCATATTAATAAAAAAACACCACCGGCCTTTCTTGTTCATGCCAGGGACGATGGAGCCGTTCCGGTGGCTAACAGCACAGAATATTATAATGCCCTTTTGAAAAATAAAGTACCGGCACAGATCAGGTATTTTGATAAAGGAGGACATGGCTTCGGTATGCATAATAAAAAAGAGGAAGGCGATTGGATGTCGGAATTAAAAAAATGGCTGATCAGCCAGAAAATGCTGCCTCAATAGCCTGTTTATTTTTTAATAATAAATTAAAGATATTTATGAAGATCGCTTTTCACGGGGCTGCACAAACTGTTACCGGTTCCAAACATTTAATTACATTAAAAAACGGGAAAAAACTATTGCTGGATTGTGGCATGTTCCAGGGCATGGGCGACGAAACAGATCTGCTTAACCGCGATTTCGGTTTTATAAGTAGCGGGGTAAGCGCGATGATCTTATCACATGCGCACATAGATCATTCCGGACTGATCCCTAAATTAGCCTCTGAGGGGTTTGCGGGAAATATTTTTTGTACACCGGCTACTAAAGATCTTACTGCTATATTATTAATGGACAGTGCAGAAATTCAGGAGAGTGATGCACGGTTCATGGAAAAAAAACGACCTACGGCTTTACCTGACTTATTAAAGCCACTTTATACGATCGAAGATGCAAAGAAAAGCATGGCGTTATTTGTGGCAAAAGAATATGGAGAATGGTTCGATGTGCTGGATGGTGTTCAATGTATGTTTACAGATGCAGGGCATATCATTGGCAGTCAGTGTGTGCATCTTAAAATTAATGAAGACGGGAAAGAAACCCGGCTGACTTTTAGCGGGGATCTGGGCCGCTACAGGGATATTATTTTACGTTCGCCCGAAGTATTTCCGCAGTCTGATTATATAGTGATGGAATCTACTTATGGCAATAGTTTGCATGACAACGTAACCGGCACTCCCGAACATTTGTTAGACTGGATTCAAAGAGTTTGTGTGGAGCGTAAGGGTAAACTGATACTGCCGGCATTCAGTGTGGGCCGAACCCAGGAAATATTATATTTTTTAAACCAGCTTGATCTGGAGAACCGCCTCCCAAAAATTCCCTGCTACGTTGACAGCCCTTTAAGTATTGAGGCTACAGATATGGTTAAGCGCTTTCCGCAATATTTTAACAAACGGATACAGAACGTAATGAAAAATGATGAGGACCCGTTTATGTTTCCGGGCCTGACCTATATTAAAGATGTGCAGGATTCCAAAGCCCTCAACTACCAGAACGGCCCGATGGTCATCATTTCGGCAAGCGGGATGGCCGATGCCGGACGTGTAAAACATCATATCAGCAATAATGTGGAAAATTCGCGCAACGCCATTGTAATGACGGGTTATTGTGAGCCCAGCTCTTTGGGAGCAAGGCTCTTATCAGGAATGAAAGAGGTTGGTATTTTTGGAGTGGAACACCAGGTAAATGCTGAAATAGGTCAGATAAGGAGCATGAGCGCGCATGGCGATTATGAAGATATGAGCCAATGGCTGGCTTGCCAGAACCCGCGCGATGTTAAGAAATTGTTCCTGGTACATGGTGAGCCTGATGTGCAGTTGGCGTTTAAAAACCGTCTGTTGAAAAAAGGCTTTTTGGATGTCTTAATTCCCGAAAGGCACTTTGAAACAGGGTTGGAATAAAAATTTATGGCAGATAAGTATATTAGGAACAGAGCTGTCGGCTGTTTCTTTTACATAGCAATATCGGCTCTACAGCCGATATTTTTAATTATCGGCTCCAGAGCCGATAATTATTATTTATAGCCTGTTTTGCGTGTAGTCTTATAAATATTGTGAGGCATTCTTGTATATAAGCCCTGTGATAATGGAAATGGAAATACTTAATAAAGTTCCGATAATGATATACTCTGTTAATTTCCGGTCTTTAGCCCGGGACAGATCGCTGAAACGTAATATAGATTTAGCTGCAATTAAAAATCCAATTGCGGACCATTGATTCAGGATAACAAATAAAAACACCAGCAGCCGTTCGATCATGCCTATATATTTTCCGGCTAACTGCAGTGAGTCCCCAGCATTATCATCTTTCAGTTTCCAGTAATTCATGACAAGCCGCATGATAATAGCAGCCGCATAGGTTACAAATATGACGCAGCATATAAATAAAAGTACCTTTGGCTGCCGGGTCAATTTATAATTAAAGCTGTGGTCTGTATACATAATTGCGACTCCGGCAATAATCAATATATGTAAAATCTGGTCTGCAAAAAACAAATAAGGCTCCTTCCACTTGTTTTGTAAATACAGTTTTACTACATCTATAATATAATGGCTTACCAGTATAATAGTAATACCCAGCCAGTATTGCATGTTAAATTGTAATATAATAAGCAATAACAATGCATGTATGGCTATGTGCAGGTATAAATATTTTGAGGCAACTTTTTTTTGAAGCTTATCGGAAACCCATTTTGTTGGCTGAAATACAAAATCTCCTGCAAGATGTACCAATAATAATTTAAGGAACAGGGTTATCATAGTTTTGCAATCTTTTCCTGGTAATATTGATTTAGCTTTATAATTTCATCGTACCCGCCGCGTTTTAGTGCTTCACTAATGCTGCTTTGACTTTTTTGCAGGTGGGCTGCTATATCGCTCTGGTTCTTTTTCGGGTTTTCAATACTAGTGTCATGTCAATTACATAATGTCTGTTAAATAATGTACCTTAGCTGTTAAAAAAAAAGCTATGGTACATTATAAAGTAACATTAACGGATGCGGAGCGGGAGGAACTAAAGGGCATCATGAACA
>JASGEW010000043.1:0-33835 GCA_047606125.1 Niabella sp.
ATGTTGAACTGGAAGAAAAAGTGAACCCGGATATTATTGGCGGTTTTGTTTTAGAAATGGGCGATAAAATGGTAGATGCCAGCATCGCTTATGACCTGCGCGCAATTGCCAAACAGTTTAAGAATAATGATTTTATTTATAAAGTGAGATAAGGTAAGTAAAAAACTATAAAAAATCCCGCATTTCTGATGCGGGATTTTTTTATGCTGTAAATTAATTACTACATCCTGCAAGTCAATACCAATATACGGTGTTGCCGGTGAAAGATTATTCCTTTCTTATCTTTTTGTATATTTTTATTGCCGTCAATAAAAGTGCTACTAATGTTATTATCCCAACGAAACCCCAAACCACGCTGATGCTTTGCTTTACCACAACCAGCATTACAATGCTGATTAAAAAAATAGTAGCTATCTCATTCCACATACGCAGTTGCTGGGAGCTTAATTTAAAGATGCCTTTTAGCTGCTGTTTAAAAATAATATGAGTGGCAAAGTGATAAACGTAAAGGAATAATACCAGCACCAGCTTTAATAAAAGCCAGAGCCCTTCTTTTTTAAACAGAATGGCTATCCAGCCACCTTTAAGCAGAATGGTTAAACCAAAAATTAAGGTAAGAATTGCAGAAGGCCATGTAATGCCATACCATAATCTTTTCATCATAATACCAAACTGGCTTTGCAGCGCTTCTTTTACCTCTTTTGGTTTATCATTAGCCTCAACATTATAAATTAAAAGCCTGGGCATATAAAACAGACCGGCAAACCAGGTGACTACCAAAATAACATGAACAGCTTTGATATATAAATATGCCATTAAATTAAATAATGAACAGTGAATGGTGAATAGTGAATTGCGAAAACAGAAATATAGTTAAATTATTTTGCGTTAATCAATCCGGTGATAAGTTTGAAAGAATCTTGAATACTATTTCCCATTCTGTTTATCTCGTATTTGTCTAAATATTGCAGCTCATTAGCTGCGTCAAGGGCAGCATCTATTTCTATTACAGAGCCTCTTGCAATCTCAAAATATCTTTTTCTTTCGATGACCGATTTTCTTGAGGATCCTTCGGCAAGGTTTAACATATTCGATAATGCCGCGCGCCTTATTTGGGATGCCATGGCAAATTTTTCATAGTCGGGTAAGGCCCGCGAAAGTTTATAGCTTTCTACAAGAAGTGTTTTTGATGCTTTATATACATCAAGGTGTTGGTGATTTAACGTTAAGAACATAGTTGAAGTTTTATATGACAAATAAAGAAAAAATTTGCCACTTTTGACTATTAACTATTCACCATTGACTTCCTTTATCAATTGCACCAACGCATTTACCCAAACCTCATTTGTATTTACACAGGGAATATATTCGTACTTTTCTCCGCCATTTGCTATAAAATCCTCTTTTCCGCGTATTTCAATCTCTTCCAGTGTTTCCAAACAATCGCTGATAAAAGAAGGACAAACCACTTTTATCTTTTTTACACCTTCTTTGGGCAGGTTAGGTAAGCGCTCCTGGGTGCTGGGCAATAGCCATGGATCGCGGCCCAGGCGGCTTTGAAAAGCAATAGCCCATTTATCATGGTTGATACCAAGCGCTTTTGTGGCGAGCAAAGTGGTTTGTATTACCTGGTGGCGGTAACAGGTCTTTTGTGCTTCGGGGTTGGAACAACATTTGTCGGGCGACACCAAATCATGCTCGCTATGCGTTTTATCTGTTTTAAAAATATGCGATTGGGGAATACCATGATAGCTGAACAAGAGCTGGTCATAATCGTCCTGTAAGTAAGGTTTTATATTTTCTGCAAGTGCCTGTATATAGATAGGGTGATTATAGAACGGGGGAACTGTTTTCAGCTTAAAGGGATACTTGTGTTTGACATGCACTTCTTTCATGTATTCCACTGCGGTTTCCCAGCTGCTCATAGCATAATGCGGATAAAGCGGCATTAAGATCACCTCTTCAAGATCAGGTACTTTTTTGAGCAGATTATCGTAAGCCGTTTTAGGATGAGGTTTGCGATAGCGCATGGCTATTTCAACCGGGGCATCCACTTTTTCCTGCACTGCTTTTTGCAAACGCTCAGTTAATACCACCAGGGGCGAACCTTCATCCCACCAGATCGTTTTATATGCCTCCGCAGATTTGGCTGCCCTGAAGGGTGTAATGATGCCCTTTACCAGCAATAGCCTCAGCCAGTAGGGTTTGTCGATCACCCGCTTGTCCATCAAAAACTCATCCAGGTATTCCTTTACATCATTTCTGCCTGTCGAATCCGGCGAGCCGAGATTCATTAGTATTATGCCTCTTTTCATTTATTTTAATATCAGCAAAAAATACAGGGCATCGGTCTTGTGTCACTCACTTCACTTGTGGCATATATATCGTCCTGTGAAATCCAAAAACGCAGAACATATAAGTTGATAGCAGCACCATCGCTAACGCTGTGCGACGCAAGATCAGCTCAATATTTATTCATCAGCCGGGGTAAAAAAATTTTTGCAAAGGTAGCAAATTGTTGCAGCCCTGCCTCCTGGCGGGCTTGAAACTATGCATGATTTTCGTCATAAATTGATATGATATAATTTTTGTTCCAGATGACAATATTATGACGTTCGGATAGCCAACCTTCTATACATTTGCACCACTCAAATGTCTGCAGAAGAATTTCATATTTCAAAACAGGTGCTCGACAGGTTTTGTGTTGCGGGGATCAACTATCACAAAGCTGATGCTGCCACCAGGGGTTTATTTTCCATTAATAATGAGCAGTTTGCCGCCATCGCCAAAGATGCAAAAGCAGCAGGTATCAAAAGTGTATTTGTGGTGTCTACCTGCAACCGGACAGAAATTTACGGCTTTGCCGGGTCGGTAATGCAACTGGTGAATTTATGGCTGGATCATTGTAAGGCGGACAGCAACACTTTTTTTGAATATGCCTACCTGAAGAATGGCAGCCCGGCAATGCAGCATTTATACCATGTATCAGCAGGCCTGGATTCCCAGATATTAGGCGATTATGAAATACTTGGCCAGATAAAAAAATCGGTTGAGCTGGCTAAAACCCATGATGTCATCGGCCCTGTAATGGACCGAACGCTGAATTTTGTTTTCCAGGCATCAAAAAGGATCAAAACCGATACTGAATTAAGTAACGGTACCGTATCCGTATCTTTTGCGGCTATTGAATTGCTGCAGGCCATCCCCGATCTGCAAACGAAAAAAATACTGGTGATAGGCGCCGGCAAATTTGGAGCGAATGTTTGTAAAAACCTCGTTACTTATTTTCCGGGAGTTACCCTTACGGTAATGAACCGTACAGATAATACGGCCTTTGCCCTGTCTCAGTCGAAAGAGATACAGTTTTCTGAATATAAAAGGAAAAATGAAGCGATTGCCGAGGCTGATGTTATTATTGTGTGTACGAATGCCAATGAGCCAACCGTTTTACCTGAACATTTTAACGAAACGGATGAGAAGCTGATATTGGATTTATCGGTACCGGTAAATGTGCATCCTGCTGTAAAGGAAATGAAAGGGAAGCTGGTTATAGATGTGGATGAAATTTCTACAAAAATTTTAGATAGAACACTGGCGCGCCGCCGTAAGGAAGTGCCCAAAGCCGAAGCAATTATTGAGTATTATACCCGCGAGTTTTGGCAATGGTTGAAAGATTATCGCTATGCGCTGCATTTGAAAACATGGAAAAGCAAATTGCAGGAGATCGATAAACTACAATTGCACCCGTGCGAATTTGCACAGGATGCGCACTTAAAGCAGCAAACGGTAAAAGCTCAAAAAGCTGTAAAGCAGTTGGCTGTAAATCTTAAAACGAAAAATGACAAGGGATGCCAGTTCATCAATTTGATTAATGATTACCTGCAAATGTCCTGATGCAAAATAGTCCCATCCGAATAGGAACCCGCGAAAGTCAGCTGGCTGTATGGCAGGCCCGCCTGGTAAAAAAATTACTCGAAAATAACGGTCATACTGCTGAGCTGGTGTATATAAAAAGCGAAGGTGATGTAGACCTGGTAACGCCATTGTATGCAATGGGCGTACAGGGCGTATTTACCCGGAGTTTAGATATCGCGTTACTCAATAACAAAATCGACATTGCCGTACATAGTATGAAAGATGTTCCGGTGCAACTGCCGGAAGGTATTGCCCAGGCCGCTGTTTTAAAAAGAGCGAATTATAAAGATATTTTAGTGGTGAATTGGATGGGAGGGGCCGATCAGGAATCCATTGAGGCATTACTTACTACCCACCACTCACCACTCGCTATAGCTACCAGCAGTATCCGCCGCCGGGCGCAATGGCTGAACCGGTATCCCGATACCATTATCGAAAACCTGCGGGGCAATGTAAATACACGTTTAAAGAAAGTGGCAGAGAGCAATTGGGACGGTGCCATATTTGCTGCAGCGGGGTTGGAGCGTATCCATCTGAGACCTGAAAACAGTATCGACCTTGACTGGATGCTGCCGGCGCCGGCGCAGGGCGCCATTATGATTGTGGCAAAAGACAGCGATACCGCAATACTTGAGGCCTGCGCTGTTTTGAATGATAGCATTACTGCCACTTGTGTAAAAATTGAACGGGATTTTTTAAGTGCATTAATGGGCGGCTGTTCTACGCCGATCAGCGCGTTGGCCGTTATTGACAATGATAGGATGATATTTAAGGGAAACATTACTTCGACAGATGGAAAAGAAAAAGTAGAAGTGAAAAAAGATTTTGACAAAAAAGATTTTCAGGATGCCGGAAAATGGGCTGCTGATGAAATATTTTTAAAGGATGTGAAAGGCGTTTTAAAAAAAATAGCTTGAGTTCGTTGGTACCAATATTAAGCACAAAAATTTTACCTGAAAACCTGACCCGGATCGCATTGGCCAACAGTTTTCAAATAGACAGTGTTCCTTTTATAGAAACCACTTCTGTTACCAATGATCTTTTGAAAGAACAAATTAAAATACTGGCAAAAGAGCATATTAATGCCATTTTTACGAGTGGCATTGCGGCAAAGGCAGTTGCTGATTTATTGCCACAAACGGCACAATGGGATATATGTTGCATCCGGGGACAAACCCAAAAAACTATCCGGAAATATTTTCCAAAATCTGCAATTATTGCAACCGGAAGGGATGGTGAAACGCTGGCTCGGCAAATTGTTGAGTTGCGTTCAATAAAAGAAACAGTGTTCTTTTGTGGCGACCGGCGGTTAGACGTGTTGCCGGAAAAACTTACTGCCAGCGGTATCGCCGTAAAAGAACTTATAGTATATGAAACAAAGCTGAAGCCTCAAAAGATTGAAAAGAGTTATCGGGCTGTATTATTTTACAGTCCCAGCGGCGTGGAAAGCTTTTTTGGGGTGAATACAATTGACGAAAAAATCGATTTGTTCTCTATTGGAAGCACAACTACAAAAGCCATACAAAAGTATTGCAATAATAAGGTATATACTTCCGGTAAGGCAGATCTGGCCAGCATGGTTGAGTTAGTGCAACAAACGATCAACAATACATAAATGCAATTAAAAAACGATTTAATTTTAAGAACCTTACGTGGCGAAACAACGGAGCGTACACCCGTTTGGATGATGCGACAGGCGGGCAGGTATTTGCCTGAATACATTAAGCTGCGTGAAAAATATTCTTTTTTTGAAAGATGCCAGAACCCTGAGCTGGCTGCTGAAATAACTTTGCAGCCTGTAGATATTATTGGCGTGGATGCGGCAATTTTGTTTTCTGACATTTTAGTAGTGCCACAGGCCATGGGACTGGAAGTACAGCTGATAGAAAGGCAGGGGCCCCTATTGCCTGCCCCTATTAAAATACAAAAAGATTTACAGCGGATACAAGTGCCCGATGTAAATGAAAAGCTGCACTATGTATTTGATTCGATCAAACTGATTAAGCAGGAATTGAACGGTCGCGTACCGCTGATTGGTTTTGCCGGCGCACCCTGGACATTACTTTGTTATATGGTACAGGGCAAGGGAAGTAAAACTTTTGATGAAGCAAAAGCCTTTTGCTATCGGCAACCGGGACTGGCGCACACCTTATTGCAGATGATAACCGATACAACCATTGCTTATCTTAAAGGACAAATAGCTGCAGGAGCCGATATGGTGCAGCTCTTCGATAGCTGGGGCGGCTTATTAAGTAAAAAAGATTTTGAAGCGTTTTCCCTGCAATATATCCGTCAGATTGTAGCTGCGGTTAAAGCGGCGGCGCCCACGATCATTTTTGCAAAAGGCGCCTGGGGCTCTTTAAAAGAGATGGCATCAACGGGTGCTCATGGCCTGGGCATCGACTGGTGCATTGAGCCGCAAATGGCAAGACAGTTTGCCGGAAATAATATTACTTTGCAGGGCAATTTCGATCCGGCTAAACTGTTGTCGCCTATACCTGTTATACAAAAAGAAGTAAAAGAAATGCTGAACGCGTTTGGAAGGGAAAGGCATATTGCCAATTTGGGCCATGGCATTTTGCCTAATGTGCCGGTGGATCATGCAAGGGTGTTTGTGGATACCGTAAAAGAATATTCCTGGTAAAACACCCGTCAGGCCGGGACGGTCGGACGGGCAATAGTAACCGGTTTTATAACGTAAAAATACAACAATATGAATAAAGTACTCAGCTGCATTTTAGTTTTTATGCTGGCATTATCGCTGCATGCGCAGGACCTGTATATGCCGCGCAATATTAAAGCGGCGTATGCAAAAGGTACCCGTTCAATAACCGGCGCACCGGGGCCCAAGTACTGGCAGAATAAAGGCGTGTACGATATAAAGCTTAAGGTGGATGCTGCTACCAAAATAGTAAGTGGCGTAGAAAAAATTCTGTATAGCAATAACAGCCCTGATACATTACGTGTGTTACCTATCCGCTTTGTAAATAATATTCATAAACCCACCTCTCCGCGAAGCGGCGAGGTAAGCCCGGATTTTTTAGATGAGGGGCTGACTATTACATCGCTTAAAATCAATGGCGAAGTGTACAACATAAATGCCAAAGAATGGGGTACAGTTGGTGATGTCAGGTTAGAAACGCCTGTGCTGCCGGGCTCAACAACTACATTGGATATTGAATGGTATTACCCGCTATCGAAACAAAGCGGGCGCGAAGGACAGATCAATGAAACTACTTTTTATGTGGCATACAGTTACCCGCGGGTAACGGTTTATGACGATTACAATGGCTGGGACAGGATCCCGCATACAGACCGCCAGGAGTTTTATAATGATTTTAATGATTATACTTTTTCAGTGACCGCACCCAAAAATTATGTAGTCTATGCCACAGGTGATTTTTTAAACCCGGATGAAGTATTACAGCCTGAGATTGCTGCACGATTGAAACAATCCTACACCAGCAATGAAGTCATTCATATTGCTAATACCGAAGAAATGAAAACCGGCAAGGTAACGAAGCAAAATGAATGGAACGAATGGAAATTCAGGGCCGGTCATATTACAGATATTTGCTTTGGATTAAGCAGCACTTATGTTTGGGACGCCGGCAGTGTGGTTGTTGATAAAAAAACGGGCCGCCGTGCCAGTACGCAGGCTGCCTACGATGCCGTTAAAGGAAGTGATTTTATAAAGTCCGTACAAAATAATAATTATGCGCTTGCCTGGTTTGGGGAAAACTGGCCTGGTGTTCCTTATCCCTATTCCAAAATGACGGCTTTTCAGGGTTTCGCAGATATGGAATATCCTATGATGGTGAATGATTCGCAAACAGGCAATGAAAGATTTGCACAGCTGGTGCAGGATCATGAGATCGCACATACGTATTTTCCCTTTTACATGGGTATTAATGAAACCCGCTATGCGTATATGGATGAAGGATGGGCAACAACATGGGAATACCTGATAGGTATCTCTGAAGTGGGAAAAGAAGCCGCTGATAAATTTTACAGGTCCTTCCGGGTGAACAGGTATATTAACGATCCTTCAGGTGAAGAAGATCAACCCATTATTGCTATGAGTACGCAAGTGAGTGGGGCGGGCTATGGTAACAATTCTTATGGTAAAGCTTCATTATCTTACCTGGCTTTAAAAGATATGCTGGGCGATGATCTATTTAAGAAAGCGTTACATTATTACATGAATACCTGGAACGGTAAACATCCCATTCCGTGGGACTATTTCAATTGTATGAATACAGGTTCCGGACAGAACCTCAACTGGTTTTTTCAAAACTGGTTCTTTACTAATAATTATATCGACTTAAAAATTACACAGCTTGACGCCAGTACGGTGCGGGTTGAGAATGTAGGGGGCTTTGCGATCCCGTTTGATGTAAAGACAATATTGGCCGATGGTAAAGAAATAAGCAGGCATTATACACCGGTTGTATGGCAGGGTACAAAAGCAATTAATATAAAAACCAGTAGTAATCAGAAAATAAAAGGTATTACCGTTGACGGGGGCATTTTTATGGATGCAACACCGGCTGATAACAGCCTGATCTTATAATTTTATTTTAGTCCGAAATGAAAAAAGAAGAAACAAAAGAATTTAGGGACAGGTGGATACATTATGTGCATAACCTGCAGGATAAAATTTGCCTGGCCCTGGAAGCGGAAGACGGGAAGGCCAGATTTAAAAGTGATACCTGGGAGCGTGCCGAAGGAAAAGGCGGTGGCGGCCTTTCCCGTATTATGGAAAATGGTGCGGTATTTGAAAAAGCCGGTGTAAATGTTTCTGTGGTATACGGAACCATGAGCGAAAAAATGAAAAAAGTACTGAACAGTACCACTGATGGAACCTGGTTTGCCTGCGGCCTTAGTCTGGTATTGCATACGCAGAACCCTTTTGTACCGGCGGTACATGCCAACTGGCGTTATTTTGAATTGCATGATGAAGCAGGAAATGTTGCCGGCCGTTGGTTTGGCGGAGGTGCAGACCTCACCCCCTATTATTTATTTGAAGAAGATGTGGTTCATTTTCATTCCGTATTAAAAAGCGCAATTGATCCTTTTGGTAAGGAACTGTATCCTCTTTATAAACAGCAATGCGATGAATATTTTTCAAATACCCATCGTGATAATGAGATGCGTGGACTGGGCGGGGTTTTTTATGATCACATAACAGTAAGCACTCCTGAAGAAGCAGAAAAAATACTTTCTTTTCAAATAGCAAATGGAGATGCTTTTATTCCGGCATACCTGCCCATTGTGCAAAAGAGAAAAAATACTGCTTATAACGAGGATAATAAAACCTGGCAGGAAATACGGCGTGGCCGGTATGTTGAGTTTAATTTATTGCACGACAGGGGAACTATTTTCGGTATTAAAACAAAGGGAAGAACCGAAAGTGTTTTAATGAGCCTGCCGCCTACCGTAAAATTTATATATGATTACCATCCCGGGCAGGGAAGTGAGGAAGCAAAACTCCTGGAAGCCTGCAAACATCCGCGGGAATGGATCAGCAGTGAAATGTCGGAAGATGAATGGGCCGCGAAAGTGAACCGGTGTTGATTATGAATGTCTGATCTAAATTCAAAATAAAAAGTGATGATGTAGATGTTGGAAAGATCTTACATCCGATCTCATAGATCCTACATCCGAAATAATATATTATGCATCTTACCAGACGAAACCGTATTGTACGGAAATCAGCCGCTATCAGGGCTTTGGTTGCCGAAACCGTTTTAACGCCCAACGATTTTATAGTACCTCTTTTTGTAGATGAAGGCGAAAATATTAAAACTGAAATCGCTTCTATGCCGGGCTACTTCCGGAATAGCCTTGATCTTACTGTGGCTGACGTGAAAGAACTGTGGACGCTTGGCATTAAGTCGGTACTGCTTTTTGTAAAGGCAAAAGACAAAGTAAAAGACAATACAGGCAAAGAAGCCTGGAATCCTCACGGATTGATGCAACGGGCTATAACAGAGATCAAAAACGCGCTGCCGGAAATGATTGTGATGACCGATGTAGCATTGGACCCCTATTCCATTTATGGGCACGATGGCATCGTGGATACAGAAAAAGGAACGATACTGAATGACGAAACCGTTGAGGCACTAACAAAGATGAGCCTCAGCCATGCCGCAGCCGGGGCAGATTTTATTGCGCCCAGCGATATGATGGATGGCCGTATTGGCGCATTTAGAAAAGCTCTTGAGGAAAATGGTTTTACGGATGTGGGAATACTGAGCTACAGTGCTAAATATGCATCCTGTTTTTATGGCCCATTCAGGGATGCGCTGGATAGCGCGCCGGGCTTTGGAGATAAAAAAACTTATCAAATGAATTATGCCAATCGCATCGAAGCGGTTAACGAAACCTTACAGGATGTGGAGCAGGGAGCAGACATCGTTATGGTAAAGCCTGCAATGGCTTACCTCGATATTATCCGGGAAATAAAAAACACCATTACTATTCCGGTAAGCGCTTATCATGTAAGCGGTGAATATGCAATGATAAAAGCTGCTGCCGAACGCGGCTGGCTGGATGAGCATAAAGCTGTAATCGAAAGCCTCACTTCTATTAAAAGAGCCGGCGCCGATTTGATTGCAACTTATTTTGCAAAGGATGCGGCAAAATTGTTAAATAATTAAAATGATTATAAAAATTTCTATTAATAAATCAAAAGCTATAAAAAGGTTTATACTATTTATGTTATTGCTGCTGTTGTTTTTATTCATGTCAGTAAGACCGGAACTATTTGTAAAAGGCAGCGGCTTTGGGTTTGTGAGGGCAGCAGGTTATATAGGGTCGGTTATTTTTATTATTTGCGCTGCTTTTTTTGCTCAAAAAGTATTTTCTAAAAAACCGGGACTGATTATAGACAACGATGGTGTTATTGATAATTCAATGGGAGTGCTGTTTGCAAAAGTGAACTGGGCGCAGGTTACAGAAATCAAACATTTGGAAAGTAATGGCAGGCATTATATACCGGTATTCATTAAGAAACCAGGTGAGTATATTGCTGCCGAACAAAACCCGATGAAGAGAAAAATGCTGGAGCTGACTTATAACACCCTTAAAACACCGGTGAATATAGCTGCCGACAGATTGAAAATTGAGTTTGATGAATTGTTTGCGAGAATAAAAGCGGCACATGAAAATTACCAATAATTACAACCCATAGAGAGAATTGATGAACGGCATGAAAAAAATCTTGCTTTAATAAGCAAATATTGCCCGGTATAATTGTTAAAAGAAGATAAAATGTACACATACGAATCGAGCAGAACTTTATTTGAAAGAGCGCAGCAAAGCATTCCGGGTGGCGTAAACTCGCCGGTGCGCGCATTTAAGAGCGTAGGCGGAACACCGGTATTTATTGAAAGAGCCAAAGGCGCTTATTTGTATGATGTGGACGGACAACGATATATTGACTATATTGCCTCCTGGGGACCCATGATCCTGGGGCATGCCTATGGGCCGGTGATTGAAGCCATACGGAAGCAGGCGGAATATTCTACTTCGTATGGAGCGCCAACGGAACTGGAAATTAAGATGGCGGAATTGATAAAATCGATGGTGCCTGGTGTAGAGCTGATACGGATGGTAAGCAGCGGTACAGAAGCCTGCATGAGTGCATTGCGCGTGGCACGGGGCTACACCGGTAAAAATAAATTTATCAAATTTGAAGGCTGTTATCATGGCCATGCAGATGCGTTTTTAGTAAAAGCAGGGAGCGGCGTAGCTACTTTTAATATTCAAACGGTGCCGGGAGTAACAACGGGCACAGCCAATGATACCCTTACCTGTGCCTATAATGACCTGGCAGGAGTGATCAAACTCGTAACGGAAAATAAAGGGGAGATTGCTGCTATTATTCTGGAACCTGTAGCCGGGAATATGGGATGCATTTTACCTGAACCCGGTTTTGTTGAAGGGTTACGTAAAATATGCGATGCTGAAAATATTGTATTAATATTTGATGAAGTGATGACAGGGTTTCGCCTGGCGTTAGGAGGGGCACAGGAGAAACTGGGCGTAAAAGCGGACCTGGTCACTTATGGAAAAGTGATCGGGGCCGGTATGCCTGTGGGCGCTTTTGGGGGCAGAAAAGAAATTATGGACTGCGTGGCGCCGGTCGGAAACGTTTACCAGGCGGGCACTTTAAGCGGAAACCCCATTGCTATGATCGCCGGCTATACATTATTAAATGAATTAAAAAATAACCCAACATTATTAACTGAGCTGGATGCAAAGGCGCAATATTTAAAAGATAGCCTGGAAAGCGTTTTAAGCGCTTGGGGGCAGCCCTTTGTGATCAATCATTCAGGCAGTATGATCAGCGTGCATTTTTCTGAACAGCCTGTGACTGACTTTGCCACAGCCAGCGCAGCTAATAATGCACGGTTTAATAAACTGTTTCATTTACTGTTAGCGCGTGGTGTATACCTGCCCCCGTCTGCTTTCGAAAGCTGGTTCCTGAATAATGCTTTAAGCTGCGCAGATATAGATATAACCGTGGAAGCATTTGCTAAAAGCCTGAAGGAGTTGTAAGGCTGAAACTTTAAATGCACGGCTGGAAAATATTTTGAAAGAACTGCAGAACGGAATAAAGGTCGTATGGATAATTAATACAGTTATTTTTGCAGGGATGACGAAAGAAGATTTACAAACGATAAATTTCGGTGAGGGCAGTGTACTGCTGATAGATAAACCCCTGGAGTGGACCTCTTTTGATGCGGTTAGGAAAATCAGGAACCTTATCAGGATAAAAAAAGTAGGTCATGCCGGTACGCTCGATCCATTGGCTACCGGCCTGCTGATTGTGTGTACCGGGAAGTTTACCAAAAAGATTAATGAATATATGGCGCAGGAAAAAGAGTACACCGGCACTTTTACATTAGGCGCTGTAACACCTACCTACGACCTGGAAAGTGAACCGGAACATTTTAAGCCTCTTGGCGCATTAACAGCAAGGGAAATAAAAAACACCGCAGAACAATTTACAGGCGAAATAGACCAGGTGCCACCCATCCATTCGGCGATTAAAAAAGATGGGAAAAGAGTGTACGAGCTGGCTCGTAAAGGTATTGACGTTAAGCTCGACGCGCGTAAAATAATTATTAAAGCATTTGAAATAAATGCATCGCAATTGCCTGTTGTATCTTTTAAGGTAGTTTGTTCCACCGGTACCTACATCCGAAGCCTGGCAAACGATTTTGGGGCTGCATTAGGCTGTGGCGCTTATTTAAGCAGTTTACGCCGTACGCGCATTGGCGATTTTAAAGTAGCGGATGCCGTTTCGATTGAAGATTTTGAAACAGTGATCAGGCAATGCCGCGCTATTTGATGGTTTGCCTGTAATATTTATTAACTAATCTGTTTCAGGATACGACACTTATCACCTGTAGCGCATTTCTCATCCAACATTCCTTTCAATAGCAGCCTGCATAAAAGACCGGTCGTTTTTATAATGATCCCAGTTGAAATGAAGTAGAAATTGAGTAGCTGCTTCCGCTCCTTTTTCAAACATAGCCAGCTTATCAGCATCACTCACAAAAAAGTTCAGCCAGTTATATTCGGCCAGCGGAATGGTACCTACACCCTGCGAATACACTTTGTTTTTTAGCTGGAAGTCTTTATCATAATAATTCCTGATGGTATTAAAAATACGGCTGAAATAGCCCAGCATGGTCCACTTAACCGATGTTTTTGTATTGTCTTCCGGTGCGGAGTCATCAAGGTCGATGCCAAACGAAGGCAGCCTGGGCACCATAACGCGTGGATTGTAGAAAATATTGATGGGGAAATTCGATAAGATGCCGCCATCTACAAACCTGGCCACGTTTGGCGGATCATCTTCATCAAAAACATCTTTCCATCTTTTTTTAATTTCCGGGTAATCGCAGGGAATATTATCTATAAAATAGGATTCAAAAAACATGGGGATCGACATGGAAGCCCGCACAAATCCCGCGGGATGCAGATCGCCCTTGCCTTTCATTCGAAACAAAGACGCCATTGCAGGAAACTCAATCTTGTTTTGAGTGACCAGTTCGGAAGTGATGAAGGTTACATCTCCGTTAAGATCTTTTAAGCCCTGGGGATGATCGTGCCTTAAATGTAATCCCGGGATATCCTGGCCTGCTTTATTCATCAGGTCGCCGGTGCAGGTAACACCGTTGTCCCGCATTTGTTTTTCGATCCAGTTATAAAAAAAGTTGCCGGGGTTAATGCCATACCCCGAATTTTTAAACTTTTTAAACAGGGTAAGCACATAGCGGATCAGCTCGGCATATAATATCATTACCACTACCAAAATAAAGAGCAGTGTGTGACTGAATGTGTTTAAATTTTCGTGGTGCGGCAATAACATAAGCAAAGCAAAATTTGCAACCAGCAGCAAAGTGAAAAAAGCGATCAGGCTGATAACTACAAGCCGCAGGTTCCTGACATAGCTTTTATGTGTAATAAATTTTTTGATCAGCCATCGTGCAACAGGGTGCCCGTCCACTAAATCAAAAAAATTAAGATTGGTAATAGCTTCCAGTACACGCGTTGATTTTTCTTCCTGCTTTTTACCAATTACGGTAAGCATAGCGGTGTTAATAGCACCGGCGCTGGTACCGGCCATACGCAAAAACCTGACGCCCATCTGTTCTAAAATATAGGTATAGCCTACCAGGGCTACACCCAAAACACCTCCGCCTTTTTGCACCAGGTTTACGTATTGGCGGCCATCTGCGTCCAGTACATCAGACACTTCAAAAGCCTTGCCGTGGGGGCCAAAAGTATCCCGCAGTTTTTTTAAATTGTTAAGCACTTTAGGGCTATTGGTAAAATCATGAACAGTTATCTTTCCCGTGGGCATTACAGATGCTTTAAATGTTTAGTGTATATTTACCGGATGCAGCAGTACTTTTTGTTTTGGGATCGTACCGCTGTAACTGTGTGAAATTACTAACTCCCTGAAATTTTACCGGATTTCCGGGATCGCGTATATATGTTAGCTAATAAAGATCAGCTTCTTCACAGCAAAGGTTCGTGTCTCCACAAGTTTTCAATTTGCCTTGCAAAATCTTTTGGACTTTTTTTATATTTCGTATTATTTTTGATTGCAGCGGTTTAAAAATGCTTTATCAGATAAATTTAAATATGGCGTTGCTCCTGGTAGCTATCGGGGTAGCCTTATGTGCTGCAATCATTTATCTTGCAATAAGGCTTTCCAGGGCAGAAACGAACAGAAAAGAGGTTGAGAACAGGTTTCAGCAAATAGAAACGCAGGTGCATTCGTTACAATTGGAAAGCCTGGAATCCAGGTTAAACCCGCATCTTTTTAAGAATATACTTAATTCGATACAATCGCACGCCTACCAGACTTATTTCGCATTGGATAAACTGGGCAATGTGCTGGACTATATTCTATACGAAAGCCGGAAAAAATTTGTAACCCCGAAAGAGGAAATCGATTTCGCTCTAAGTCTTATTGAGATCAACAAAATAAAAATCAGCCCGCTTTTTGAGCTTAAAGTTAAAACAAAAATCAACGAATCGGAACCTCTGTATAAACAGAAACTGCTGGCGCCTTTTATTTCAATTGATCTTATCGAAAATGCTTTTAAACATGCAGATCTTCAAAGTTCCGATGCCTTCATTTCTGTAATATTTGAGTTCAGAGATGATCATTTCTATCTGACAGTATCTAATAAAATTTCTTCTCAAAAACCTATTGTAAAAGAAAACAGCGGTATAGGCCTGCATACACTGAAACAGCGCCTGCATATTATTTATAAAAGTCATTTTAAACTGGCGAGATTTGTAGAAGGGGATATTTATATTGCGCATTTAAAAATAAATCTTTTTGAACACAAAGCTCAGATGCTTGCTGCTCGATGATGAACTTCCCGGGCTTACTTATCTCAAGATGCTCTGCGAACAGCTTCCCGAACTGGAAGTTGTAAGGGCATTTAATGATCCGCTGGCGTTTCTAAAAGAGCTACCGGGCCTTGAGTTTGATTTCTGTATAATTGATATTGAGATGCCCGCGATGAATGGCTTACAGGTAGCGGAGTTGCTTAAAAAACCGGTAATATTTACTACAGCATACAGGGAATATGCAGCAGTTGCATTTGATATTAATGCAGCGGATTATGTAGTAAAGCCGGTTAAAAGGGAACGCCTTCAGCAGGCGGTATATAAAGTAAAAGGTATGCTGGAAAGCAGGAATATGGGCGCCCAGTTTGTTCAGCTGAATACAGACAGGGGTAAGACCTTACTTTATTGCTCACAATTGCGGTATATTAAGACATCGGATGTTGACAGCCGGGATAAGGTCGCATTTATAACAGATGGCAGTTCAATGGTGCTTAAAAACATTTCCTTTGAAAAACTGCAGAAATTATTGCCGGCAGATGCTTTTGCGCGTGTAAACAAACGGGAAATGATTTCCTTAAAAGCGGTGCAGGTATTTTCATCAGATGAAATTACTACAAATATCATCACAGCCACAGGCGGTCAGTTAAAAGTTGTATTAAGCGAGGCCTATCGTAAAAATTTCATACAGAAAATAAATCTTTAGATTTTATTACAATTTTTACCTGTTTTGTTACAGTTTTCGAATTTTAAATTTCCGATTCTTTTAAAAATATAGCGGTATATCCCATTTTCGTAGGGTAAAGCAGGCTGCGATAGTAAGCTAAAATAATTAAATTAAATAGTATTTTCGGTTTCACAGAAAGATGAAAAGGAGCAGGAACATTATTTTTTACATGGTTACAATTGGCGGCTTTTCGCTGCTTATGTATTGGATAACTATTCTGGGTAGTAAACTTGAGGGAGGGAGGAAGGTTATAAAACCCATATCAGATAAAGGACAATGGGCAGATTTTACAGAATCGTTGATACATAACCTGCAGCATCCGCTGGCATTATTGCTGGCACAGGTAATTACCATTATACTGGCCGCAAAATTTTTTGGGTGGATTTGCCGCAAAATCGGCCAGCCCACCGTGGTGGGCGAAATGATAGCGGGCATTGTATTGGGCCCGTCTTTATTGGGAACGTATTTCCCCGGATTCTTCCAGATACTGTTCCCCGCTCCGTCCCTGGGCAATTTACAGTTCTTAAGCCAGATAGGGCTAATTCTTTTTATGTTTATTGTGGGAATGGAGCTGGATTTAAAGGTACTACGCAATCAAACTCACGATGCAGTAGTCATCAGTCATGCCAGTATTATTGTGCCTTTTGCTATGGGTATAGGTCTTGCTTATTTTATTTATGAGGCTTTTGCACCGGCAGGCGTACAGTTTTTATCATTCGGTTTGTTTATGGGCATAGCGATGAGTATAACAGCTTTTCCTGTGCTGGCGCGTATTGTACAGGAACGGGGTATTACAAAGACAAAGCTGGGCACGCTTGCGATTACTTGTGCCGCTGCCGACGATATTACAGCCTGGTGCATACTGGCGGCAGTAATTGCCATTGTAAAAGCGGGTTCTTTCATCAGTGCCCTGTACACCATTGCACTGGCATTAGCTTATGTAGTGATAATGATAAAATTTGTGCGTCCCTTCCTGGTACGGATTGGTAATATATATACTACCAGGGAAAGCCTGACGAAACCTATAGTGGCTATAATTTTCCTTATGCTGATCATCTCTGCCTATTCAACGGAAGTTATAGGAATACATGCCCTTTTTGGCGCTTTTATGGCTGGTGCCATTATGCCGGATAATATCAAATTCAGAAACCTGTTTATTGAAAAAGTGGAAGATGTGGCTTTAGTGGTGCTGTTACCATTATTTTTCGTATTTACCGGACTGAGAACTCAAATAGGGTTGTTGAACGATCCTGAACTCTGGAAATTAACCGGCTTAATCATTATAACAGCGGTAGCCGGAAAATTCCTGGGCAGTGCGCTGGCGGCAAAATTTGTTGGACAAAGCTGGAAAGAAAGTTTATCCATAGGGGCCCTTATGAATACCCGTGGTCTTATGGAGCTGGTAGTGCTGAATATAGGGTATGATCTGGGAGTGCTGACACCGCAGGTTTTTTCCATGTTGGTTTTAATGGCTTTGATTACTACTTTTATGACGGGGCCGGCGCTTAATTTTATCAACTGGGCATTTCGCGGTCAAAAGCAAAAGGAAGCGCCCTTAGCATTAAAAGAGCTAAGCAAGTACAAAATATTGTTCCTTTTTGATAAACCAGGCGCAGGCAAAACCCTCCTCAGGTTGGCACATGCTTTTACCAATAAATTAAACGGGAATGCCTCCCTTACGGCTGTACATATTTCTCCGGTCAATGAATTACATTATTATGACATTGATGAATATGAAAAAGAAACTTTTAAACCGGTTATTGAAGAATCGATCCGACTGAATCGAAAAATAATAACCCTTTTTAAGGCTTCTACAGATATGGATAGCGATATTGCAGGCATCGCTAAGAAAGGCGATTATGATTTACTGCTGATCAGTCCCAGAGAATCGATTTACGAGGGAAGCTTTTTAGGCCGGTTGCTTGGGTACACTACAAGGATTATTAATCCTGAAAAATTAATAAATACTGTCACCGGAAAAGATAATTTTTTTGATGTTTTTCCGTTTGATGAACATACGCGCCAGGTTATTTTAAAAGCGCAGATCCCGGTTGGAGTGCTGATTGATAAGCGTCTGGATAAAATTGAACGGGTTTTAATTCCATTGATGGATAAAGAGGATGTTTTTCTGGTAGCGTATGCCCAGAAGCTGATACATAATATCGGTGCGCAGGTAATGATCTCAGATATTGCCGACATCGCAAAAAAGGATGCTGTTGTGAAAGAACGTATCAGGTCGATAGAACAAACGGCGCCCAATCATATTACCATTATCAGGCAGGAACCGTTCACCAGCGATATGCTAAAGCAATATGATCTGATGCTGGCAGGCATTGATAGTTGGAAAAAACTCGTAGAATCGAACAGCGAGTGGTTAACTGACATTCCCTGCTCGCTGATTATTTCTGATAAAAAAACAGTATTTAGCAAGTAAAAATATTTTATCAAACTTTAAAACTGTAGTTATGCATTTAAACAAAGTACAGGACAAGATTATAGAAGAGTTTGAAATCATTATCGACCAGGTTAAAAACCGGTTCAGATATTTCCGACATGTTGCCAATCTGGGCCTGCTCCTTCCCTCAATTGCTTCTATTGAACGGACCAATGAGAAGCTGATCAAACTGACCAGGTCCAAAATATGGCTGGATGCAGAATACAGAGATGGTAAAGTGTATTATTCCGGAGATAGTGACAGCTGGGTAATGAAGGGGATCCTGCAATTATATCTCCGGGTATTTTCCGGTAGAAGACCTAATGAAATTGTAGACTCAAATATTTATTTTGCCAATGAAATAGAGCTGCATAGCTTTCTCTCTCCAGACAGAAGGAGCGAAATAGCATCTGTTTTACAGCGTATGAGAGCTCTTGCCGCAGGGTTTAAGCTGAAAAGCCTTGACAGCCCGGCGCAAGCGGGATAAAATATTAAAGGGGAAAGCGTTATACCACCTGTTCTACTACAAAATACTTATTCAGTTCCTCAGCCAGCTCATGCTTGGTGATAGGCACGCCCATTATTTTGTTGTAGCCCTTGGCATCGACCAGATATTGATCGCGGATAATTTTAATAAGCTGGCCATTATTGATTTCTGGAATAACGATATGTTCAAAGTTCCTGATAATATCGCCCAGGTTTTTGGGGAAGGGGCGTAAATGGCGTATATGTACGTGGCTGATGCTTTTTCCTTCGGCCTGTAATTCACTTACAGCCGATTTAATGGCACCATAGGTAGATCCCCATCCTATTACTAAAACCCTGCCTTTATCTGCACCACTGTCCATTTTCTGCTCAGGAATATGTTCCGCAATTTTGTCTACCTTTTCCTGGCGTATTTTTACCATCAGCTGGTGGTTTTCGGGATCGTAGCTGATATTGCCGGTGATATTTTGTTTTTCTATACCCCCAATGCGGTGTTCTAATCCCGGTGTGCCTGGCACGGCCCAGGGGCGCACCAGGTTTTCATCTCTTAAATAAGGCTGAAATTTATCTTCATGGTCCCAAAGCTCGGTCTTAAACTGAACATGAATAGGCGCCAGGTTTTCTTCGGTTGGAAAACGCCAGGGCTCGGCGCCGTTGGCAATATATCCGTCACTTAAAAAGATCACCGGCGTCATGTGTTGCACACTTATTTTAACGGCTTCATATACCGCATCAAAACAATCTGCGGGGCTGCTGGCGGCAATAACCGGCATCGGGCACTCGCCATTTCTGCCATAATAAGCCTGCAGCAGATCTGATTGTTCGGTTTTTGTTGGTAAACCGGTTGAAGGCCCTCCGCGCTGCACATTTACAATTACCAGGGGAATCTCCAGCATCACCGCCAGGCCCATCGCCTCTGTTTTTAAAGCCATACCGGGACCTGATGTAGTGGTAACACCCAATGCGCCCCCATACGATGCGCCAATAGCTGCAGTGATGGCTGCTATCTCATCTTCGGCCTGAAAGGTACGGACGCCAAAGTTTTTGTGCCGGCTCAGTTCGTGCAGGATGTCGCTGGCAGGCGTAATGGGGTAAGTACCCAAAAACATGGGCAGGCCGCTTTTAACGGAGGCCGCTATCAACCCCATTGCCAACGATTGGTTGCCCATTACAGAGCGGTAAGTACCGGGCTCAATCCTGGCCTTTTCCACCTTATAAGTGGTAGTAAACGCTTCTGTTGTATCTCCGTAGTTATAACCCGCTTTTAATGCTTTAATATTGCTGTTCAGGATATCAGGCTTTTTGGAAAATTTCTCCGTTAAAAAGCTGATCGTATTTTCCATATCCCGGTTATACATCCAGTATAAAAAACCAAGGATGAACATATTTTTTGCACGGTCTTTCTCTTTGGTTCCCAGTGTGAACTCTTTTAAAGCTTCACGTGTAAGTTTGGTGACATCAATTTTGGTGAGCTCATAGCTTTCCAGGCTACTGTTTTCCAATGGATTGATGCCATCAGGATAATTAGCCAGGCGCAGGTTTTTGGTATCAAAACCATCAGTGTTCACTATAATTTTGCCCCCTTTTTTCAGGCTCTTCAGGTTGGCTTTCAGCGCAGCAGCATTCATTGCTACCAGCACATCACACTCATCGCCCGGGGTATAGATATGATTGGATGAAAAACGCAACTGGAAACCGCTTACACCGGGAATAGTGCCCTGCGGGGCCCGTATTTCTGCCGGGTAATCCGGGAACGTGGAAAGATCGGTTCCTAAAAGCGCCGTATTATTGGTAAACTGCGTACCGGTAAGCTGCATACCATCACCGCTGTCACCTGCAAACTTTATAACAATGTCCTGTAAAACTTCCTGGTTTCTGTTCATGCCTCGAAAATTGGGGGCACAAAGGTACGGATTAGTTCACAGTTGACAATTGGCAGTTGCCGACGTACATTGTACGTACTCATCTTACTGCAATCATACTGATCTCCACATTCACAAATTTAGGTAGGGCTGCCACCTGTACGGTTTCCCGCGCGGGAAAATCAGTTGTAAAATACTGTCCGTACACTTCATTGATCTCTGCAAAACGGTTCATATCTGTAATGAAAATGGTTGTTTTGATCACATCTGAAAAATCCAGACCCGCCTCGCTTAAAATGGCTTTCAGATTTTTCATACACTGATGTGTTTCCTCCTGCAAGGTTGCGTTGTTTAATGCGCCTGTTTGGGGATCAATAGCGATTTGGCCCGAAATATAAAGGGTGTTACCGGCAAAAACGGCCTGGTTATAGGGCCCGATTGGTGCGGGCGCCTGAGGGGTATTAATGATCTTCTTTTCCATAAAGAAATTATTTAATAATAACTAAAAAAGCATAAAACGTTTGATGAATATGCCGGGTTATTGTTTTAGGTTAAATATTTATAAAAATAAAGCGCTAAAGTTACAGTTGTTGTCGAATATTTTAGTTCTTTTGCAGATGACCATATTAAATATTGATACAGCAATTGATAAGGGGTCATTTTGTATTGTTAAGGAAAATAATATATTGGTTTTTGAAGAAGCCGACAACCGGACGCAGCTGGCCGGTTGGTTACACAAGGCAATTGATATTGCTATAAAAAAAGCAGGCTTGTCGCCTGGTGATCTGGATGCGGTAGCTGTAAGTAATGGCCCGGGATCTTATACAGGATTAAGAATTAGTTTGGCAACTGCAAAGGGTTTGTGTTATGCATTGGGTATTCCTCTTATTTGTGTGAACACATTACAGGTGATGGCGCAGGCAGTGGCGGCTGAAGCGGCAGATCTTATTTCTCCTATGATCGATGCAAGACGTATGGAAGTATTTACGGCCTTGTATGCACAAGATATAATGATAAAGCAGGAGGCATTTGCCCTGATTCTTGACTCTGGAAGCTTTGCCGATATCTTAAAAAATCGTGAAATTTTGTTTACCGGTAACGGAAGTGGGAAATTCCGAAAAATTATTGATGGGAATATCAATGCACGTTTTATTGAAAAACAGGTGGATGCAAGAGATATGCGGACGATATCAACACAAAAATATATTGAAAAAAGTTTTTCGGATGTTGCGTATTGTGAACCATATTACGTTAAAGATGTATATATAAATAAAAAAGTATAAAAATATCACAGATACTCTTAACCCCTAAACAATCGTAATAAGAATGAGTAATTATCAAATTTCCTTCTCGCTCAAAAACGAGACTGAAAATCAATTAACTATTGATACGCTCGCTGTGAAGAAAGCTGCTTTGATATTGCGTGCTTTCAATCATAAGCTGAGGCAACAGATACTGAAGCTGGTTGATACACAGGAAAAAGTTACCGTAACAGAAATTTATGTGAAGTTGCGTATCGAACAGTCCGTAGCTTCACAGCACCTGGCTATTTTAAGAAAAGCTGATTTTGTGAAAACAGAGCGGGAGGGCAAGTTTATTTATTATACTGTAAACACTGAAAGAATGAAAGAGCTGAACAGGTTTGTAACAGATTTTTTATCCTGAGTGCTTAATAAAATTTTATGGATATGAAAGCATTCACAGCAGAAGCGTTCGGGGAATTGGCAGCACAGGGTGCGGTTATTATCGATACAAGGAGCATTGAGCTTGTAAGGCAGGGGTTTATTAAGGGCAGCCTTGCAATGGGTACTTACAAAAAGTTTAAAGAATATCTAAGACTTTTTGCCGGTTATACCGTTGACTCGGGATTTACCCCGGTATTGCTTGTTTTGGACGAATTGGAAAAAGATACCTGGATAGATCAGCTGCAAAAATCCCATGATAACATTCAGGGCTACCTGGCGGGTGGTTTTGATGCGTGGCAGCAGGCTGAGGGTGCAATCGATATGATCATTGATGTGGAGCCCGACGAATTGATAATGGATATTCCTTTTGACGAAAACCTGGTGGTAATCGATATCCGCCCGGCTATTACTTTTGGCGGCGGGCATTTGAAAGACGCTGTTAATCTTCCGCTTACTGATCTTGTGGATACCCTGCGTCTTTCGGCTATTGAAGATAAAGATAATCTGTACCTGGTTGGCGATAGCGATGAAGATAGCTTTTTAGCGGCTACTATTCTCAAAAAGCAGGACATCCATAACCTGCGTGTAGTAACAGGAGGATGGGACGCGGTGCAAAAGGAGAAAAAAGCCGAGATCGTTAAAGAACCAGGCCTGTTGAATTAATAATGCGCCCCGCGTAAGGGATGATTCCCGTTCTTTTCCGGATATAGCACGATGATCTCTGTATGTTGCTGATTTCACAATAAATTTTCATAGCATCCATTAATATTTTAAGTAATTTTGTGTTCCCCTGCTGTGGCGGGGGCATTTTTTATTTTCCAATCAAACAAGATGAATTTATTTGACGTTTACCCACTCAACAATGTCACTATCACCAAAGCAAAAGGCTCTTATGTTTGGGATAGCGAAGGCGACCAGTATTTAGACCTTTATGGCGGGCACGCTGTGATCAGCATTGGCCATACACATCCTCACTGGGTACGACGCATCGAGGAGCAACTGGAAAAAGTTGCCTTTTATTCCAATTCAGTTCAGAATCCTTTACAGGAGGAGCTGGCTAAAAAGCTGGGAGAGGTTTCCGGTAAAGAAGATTACAGTTTGTTTCTGTGCAACTCGGGCGCAGAAGCTAATGAAAATGCGTTTAAACTGGCCTCTTTTCATACGGGCAGAAAAAAGATCGTAGCGTTCAGCAAATCTTTTCATGGCCGTACCTCTTTGGCGGTGTCGGCTACTGATAATAAAAATCTTGTAGCTCCGGTAAATGAAACAGAAAATGTAGATTTTCTTCCGTTCAATGATGAAGAAGCGCTGGAAGCGTATTTTGACAGACACGGAAAAGAAATTGCTGCCGTAATTATTGAAGGTATACAGGGCGTTGGAGGCATTAATGTAGCCAGCGAATCTTTCTTAAAGCTCATCCGTGCCTTATGCAATAAATACGGAGCGGTTTATATTGCCGACGCGGTGCAGTGCGGCTATGGCCGGAGCGGTAAATTTTTCAGCCACGATTTTGCCGGTGTAAATGCAGATATTTACTCAATGGCAAAGGGTATGGGGAACGGGTTCCCGATCGGCGGTATTATTATTGCGTCTCATATCAAACCGAAGCATTTTCAGCTGGGTACCACCTTTGGCGGCAATCACCTGGCCTGTGCTGCGGCGCTGGCGGTGCTGGAAGTGATGAAGGAGGAGAAGCTGATGGGCAATGCTACCATGATTGGCAAATACCTGCGCGATGAAATAAATAAAATACCGGAACTGCAAAATGTGCGTGGCCGTGGTTTAATGATCGGGTTTGACGTGCCGGAGGAGATCTCCGCACTTAAAAAGAACCTGTTGGCCAACCAGAAGATCTTTACCGGAGAGGCAAAGCCCAATGTTATAAGGCTGCTGCCTTCCCTGGCATTAAAGAAAAAAGATGCAGAACAGTTTATTGAAGCAATAAAGGAAGAGATCGCCGCGTTTGCAGTAGTTGCAGAGTAATTATCGGGCCGACAGATTATTACTATCGTCGGTCTTGCCTGCCCGCCCGGTCAGGCGGGCATCGCACACTTCAACGGCATAACAAATATCAGCTAATATATAATCGTGGTTCGTGGCATTCACGAACCATTATTATTTTATAAATTGAGTGATAGTTTTTTTAACAAATGAAAGAAGAAACATCCATCCGGGTTTTTGAGCAAAAGCAGGTTCGCTCTGTTTGGGACGAGGACAAAGAAAAATGGTATTTTTCTATTGTTGATGTGATTAGTGTGCTAACAGACCAACCTACACAACAAGGCGCGCGTAACTATTGGAAGGTGCTGAAACATCGACTAATAAAAGAAGGCAACCAGTCGGTTACAAATTGTAACCAACTGAAATTGCAGTCCGCCGATGGTAAATATTATAATACCGATGTTGCCGATACTGAGCAGCTATTCCGGCTTATTCAGTCAGTTCCGTCAAAGAAAGCAGAACCTTTTAAATTGTGGCTGGCTAAAGTAGGCAGAGAGCGTATTGATGAAATCGAAGATCCCGAAATAGGTATTGACCGGTTGATGGAAACTTATTTGAAAAAAGGATATAGCAAGGAATGGATCAACCAGCGATTAAAAAGCATTGAAGTTCGCAAAGAATTAACGGATGAATGGGAAAAATGTGGCGTAAAAAAAGGACAGGAATACGCTATATTAACTGATGAAATTACTAAGGCATGGTCAGGGTTTTCTGTAAAACAATATAAAAACTATAAAGGGTTAAAGAAGCAAAAACGGGTAAAAAAATTGTCAGAGAAATTTCCGCTAAAAAACTTTTAGAAGATAGAAATGTAAAAAAGCTTAAATAAATATTGAAACCTTATCTATACAATGTCACTACTTAAAAGCAATACATTTATCAGCGCGCACGATGTAACAGATATTAATGCACTCGCAGCAAAGGGGCTGCATTATAAGGCAAATCCTTTTATAGATAAACGGTTGGGTGAAGGCAAGCGTATCGGCTGTTTATTCTTAAACCCCAGCATGCGCACCCGTTTAAGCACACAGATCGCCGCGCAAAACCTGGGCATGGAAGCCATTGTTTTTAATGTAGGCAGCGAAGGCTGGCAGCTTGAGTTTGAAGAAGAAGCGATCATGAGCGGTACAACTGTAGAGCATGTAAAAGATGCAGCGCCTATTTTCGGGAAGTACTTTGATATCCTGGCTATCCGCACCTTTCCGTCTTTGGTAAATAAGGAAGATGATTACAGCGAATTATATATTAACCAGTTTATAAAATATTCCGGGTTGCCGGTGGTAAGTTTAGAAAGCGCTACACTGCATCCTTTGCAGAGCCTTACCGATGTTATTACCATCAAAGAAACCTTTAAAGAGAACCGTAAACCTAAGGTGGTACTTACCTGGGCGCCGCATGTAAAACCTTTACCGCAATGTGTAGCCAACAGTTTTTCGCAATGGATGAATGCCTGGGGCGAAGTGGATTTTGTGATTACGCACCCGGAAGATTACGAGCTGGATAAAAAGTTTACAGGGAATGCGCCCATTATTTATAACCAGGATGAGGCGCTGAAAGATGCGGATTATGTGTATGTAAAAAACTGGAGTACTTATACCGATTACGGAAAAATTTACAGTAATGAACCGGAGTGGATGCTGACGCAGGAAAAGCTGATGCTTACCAACAATGCTAAAGTGATGCACTGCCTGCCCGTTCGCCGCAATGTAGAGCTGAGTGATGAAATTTTAGACAGCCCTAACAGCATTGTAACACAGGAAGCAGGTAACAGGGTATGGGCAGCGCAGGCGGTATTAAGCGAATTGTTGAAACAATAATAGAGCAATGAGCAATTTCAGGCAATTGATAAAAACCATTGCGCTTACGCATCAACAGATGCAGCTTCAGGCTGTAAATGCTGTTAACCGTACAATGACTATGCGCAACTGGTTAATTGGCTATTATATAGTGGAGTTCGAACAGCAGGGAAAGGACAGGGCTAAATACGGGGAGCGCCTGCTGGAAGCAATTGCAGAAAAAACAAATATTAAAGGATTATCTGTTACAAGTTTAAAGCTGTTCCGCCAGTTTTATTTAGTTTATCCTCAAATTGGTCAGACACTGTCTGACCAATTCAGCCATCTCCTGATTCCCGAAAAGGCAAATAGCAAAATAAGTCAGACACTGTCTGACCAATCCCGTTTACAATTATCTCCTGATAAGATCTTAAATAATCTTTCGTTTTCTCACTTAGCAGAGTTAATAAAAATACCAGATACACTTAAGCGGGTATTTTATGAAACAGAAGCTATAAAAGGGATTTGGGGCGTAAGAGAATTGAAAAGACAAATTAATAGTTTGTATTTTGAACGAAGCAGTTTATCTGCTAAACCTAAAAAACTATCTGCATCTCTTAAAAAGAAAGTAACACCACAAAAGCCTGTCGACATTATAAAGAACGTGTATGCCTTTGAGTTTCTTGATTTAGGAGTTAAAGAAATTGTGGAAGAGTCGGACCTTGAAGCAGCATTGCTGGACAACCTTCAATCTTTCATTTTGGAATTAGGTAATGGCTTTTGCCTGGAGGCGAGGCAAAAACGGATATTGATAGGTGAAGCCTATTATTTCATAGACCTGGTTTTTTATCATCGTATTTTGAAATGTCATGTTTTGCTTGAGCTAAAGATCGGCGCATTTGAGCACAATGATCTGGGCCAGCTAAATACTTACCTTAATTTTTTCAGAAAAGAAATAAAAGAAAAAGGAGATAATCCGCCCGTCGGCATTTTACTGGTTGCAGAAAAAGACCATGCGTTGGTAAAGTATGCAACTGCAGGTATGGATGAAAACCTGTTTGTTCAAAAGTATATGATACAGTTACCTAAAAAAGGTAAATTAAAGAAGTATATAGAAAATGAAATTTTGCGTCTAAAATAAATTCCGGTTTCTGACATACCTTGCAGGAACTGGATACAAAAATGAATAAATTGAATAACCGGGAAGATATATCTGATAGCCTTTTTGTTATAAAAATAGGCGGGAACGTAATTGATAATGCATCAGCTTTACAGTTGTTTCTAAAAGATTTTGCTGCTGTACGGGGCCATAAAATATTGGTACACGGTGGAGGAAAAATTGCTACCAAAATAGGCGACCAGTTGGGTGTGCAATCCAAATACATCAATGGACGGCGGATTACAGACGATGACACGATCGATATCGTAACAATGGTATACGGCGGATTGGTAAATAAAAAAATAGTAGCGCAGCTACAAGCGCTGCAAACCAATGCTATTGGGTTGACCGGCGCCGACGCCAATATTATCCCCGCCACAAAACGGCCTATTGTTACCCTCCCCGGAGGGGAGGGCCAGGGAGGGGCTATTGACTTTGGATGGGTAGGTGATATAGATAATGAAAAATTAATTATTAATAATTTAAAATTAATAATTGAGGCAGGCTTCACGCCTGTATTTGCGCCGTTAACACACGATGGGCAGGGGCATATTTTAAATACCAACGCGGATACTATTGCATCGGCATTGGCCGTTGGACTTTCCCATTTCTACAAGGTAAGACTCATCTATTGTTTTGAAAAGAAAGGCGTGCTGGAAGATGTGAATGATGATGAATCTGTAATCAGAAATATCAATAAACAGAAGTATCGGCAATTGCTTTCAGAAAATAAATTGTTTGAGGGTATTCTGCCCAAAATAGATAATGCCTTCGCTGCTATTGATGCAGGTGTTAATGAAGTGCTGATAGGCGATGCAAAGGATCTGATCAGGAATACCAAAAATTCAACAGAAGGAACTTTAATTACTTGCTGATGAGTTTTGAAAAGGAACTATATAACAATGCTGTAAGTCTGCTGAAACAGTTGGTCAGTACCCCTTCCTTTAGTAAGGAGGAAGATAAAACAGCGGCTATTATCAAAGCATATCTTGAAAGCTTCGGCATTACTGCGGAGCAGTCGGGCAACAATATTATTGCAAAGAATAAACACTTTGACGCGTCAAAACCAACAGTGCTTTTAAACTCGCATCACGATACCGTAAAACCAAATCCCAATTACACTTTAGATCCTTTTGAGCCCATAGAAAAAGACGGAAAGCTGTTCGGGCTGGGAAGCAATGATGCTGGCGGATGCCTGGTTTCCCTTATCGCAGCCTTCATTCATTTCTACGATAAGGAAAATTTAAAGTACAACATCATGCTGGTAGCAAGCGCGGAGGAAGAGATTTCTGGCTACAATGGTATAGAAGCCGTTGTAAAAGAATTGCCACCGGTTGATTTTGCAATAGTTGGAGAGCCTACACTGTTACAGATGGCAGTTGCAGAGAGGGGGTTGATGGTACTAGACGGTGTTGTTCATGGCAAAGCCGGACATGCAGCACGCAATGAAGGGGAAAATGCCATCAGCAAAGCGATAAAAGATATTGAATGGTTCCACAGTTACCAGTTTGAAAAAGTATCTCCGCTTTTAGGGCCTAATAAAATGTCTGTTACAGTTATCGAAACCGAAAATAAAGCGCATAACGTGGTACCGGCCATTTGCAGGTACGTTGTGGATGTTCGCGTTAATGAACTATATTCTTTTGAAGAAGTGCTTGCTGAGATCAAACAGCATGTGCAAAGTGAAATAAAACCGCGTTCTACCCGCCTGCGTTCTACCTCTATTTCAACAGAACACCCTATTGTTAAAGCCGGACTGGCAATGGGAAAAACCATGTACGGATCGCCCACCACTTCTGATAAAGCGCTGATGCCCTTTCCTGCGTTAAAAATGGGGCCCGGCGACAGCGCCCGCAGCCATACAGCCGATGAGTTTATTTACCTGGAAGAGATCGAACAGGGGATTGAAGATTATGTTGTATTATTGGAAAAATTTTTAGATTAGCAAAAAACTAAGTAATTTAGCAATCTGCGTTTTTTTAGATAGTGGACATTAAAAACTTTATATCGATTCTTGGGTTTTATCCAAAAGAAAATACGACTGATATTTTTATTAAAAAATATCAGAATGATTATTGTATTGAAATCGACTTTGCAAAGCAAATTATTGACTACGGCAGTAAGATAAAAGGAGACAGAAAAACGACTCAAAATTTCTCACAACATGAAAATTTTGTTGTTTTAGAGTGTGTTAATCGTTTACTTGAAACGGGATATACGCCTGAAAATATTATTTTAGAAAAAACCTGGAGTGCAGGGCACGGAGTAAGTAAAGCCTTGGATATTTGTGTTACTCGTGAAGATGGTTCAGAATATCTTTTGATAGAGTGTAAAACATACGGAAAAGAATTTGAAAAGGAATTCAAACGTATGAAAAAGGAAGGAGGGCAACTTTTTACTTATTTCAAGTTTAGCAATAAGTCAGATTTATTAATGCTTTATGCCTCTAAATTAAGTGGGGAAGAAATTATTTATCAAAACGAAATTGTAAAAATAGAAGGTAGTTATCGTACAGGAGATGTAAAGGATTTTTACAATTCTTGGAATAAAACATTTGTAAATTTTGGTGTTTGGGAAAACTCACCGTATGATTTTAAAAGCAAAAAATTTACAAAGGCAAATTTAAAAGAGCTTACTGAAACAGAAAGCACAAAAATATTCCACGAATTTGCCTCAATACTCAGGAAACATTCTGTTTCGGACAAGCCGAATGCATTTAATAAAATTTTTAACCTTTTTTTAGCCAAATTATATGATGAGGCTAAAAGAGAAAATGATGAACTGGATTTTCATTGGCGAGAAGATGACAATGCCGTTGATTTTCAGGTTCGTTTAATTAATTTACACAAAGAAGGTTTATATGCTTTCTTAGAAAAAGAAATTGAAGGGATTGATGAAAAAGATTTCCAAGCCAATTCGCCTGAAGAACTTTTAGAAAAAAAGAAAAAAGTTTTAAAATTCAACAACATACTTGCTATAAAAGAAGTTTTAGATGATGCAAGCTTTGATGAAAATCAACGTGTATTAAAAGACGTTGTAAAGCTTTTAGAAAAATATCAAATTCGTTATCCGAGAAAACAGCAACATTTGTCTGATTTCTTTGAAAAATTATTGACTACGGGATTAAAGCAAGAAGTAGGACAATATTTTACACCGCCGCCAATTACTAAATTTATTGTTCGTTCTTTACCTATCAAACAAATGATAGAAAAAGAAGTAAACAAAGAAACTCCCGAACTCCCTGCTATTATTGACTATGCAGCAGGAAGTGGGCATTTTATTACGGAGGCTATGGAAGAATATCAGGATATCATCCATGATTTTACTGATGATAAAATGAAAGATTTTTTTCCAAAAGCTAAAAAACAGGTAAAGTCCTGGCAAGCCGACCCTTATGAGTGGGCTGCGAAATATGTTTATGGTATTGAAAAAGATTATCGTTTAGTAAAAGTTGCAAAAGTTGGCTGTTATTTTTACGGAGATGGGGTAGCTCAAGTTATTCATGGAGATGGATTGGATAGCTTTAAAACTTCTAAAACATACAAGGGGCTATTACAAGATAATACAAATAAACCACAATTTTCGCTCGTGCTTTCAAATCCTCCGTATTCGGTAAACGATTGTAAAGACGATTTGGAATATATCGGAGCTCAAAATGAGTTTGACTTATATCCTTATTTAACGGACAAAAGCAAGGATATAGAATGTCTGTTTGTAGAAAGAACCAAACACTTACTTAAAGATGACGGGATTGCAGCAGTAGTATTGCCAAGCTCAATTCTTAACAATACGGGTATTCAGACCAAAACAAGAGAACTTATCCTTAAATATTTCAATATTGTAGCCATTGTTGAGCTGGGAGGAAATACTTTTATGGCTACAAATACCAATACAGTTACTTTATTTTTAAAAAGAAAAAGTAATCAGGAGAGTATTAAGCTAAAAAACTATGTAGAGAAGTTTTTTACCGAGTTTATAGATAATTCAATAAATGAAATTGAAAATCCTGTTTCTAAATATGTAAATCACGTTTGGGAAAATCCACCTTTTTCGGACTATGTTTCTTTGTTGAAAAAACAGCCTAATCAAAAGGTTAAGGAAAGTGATTTGTACAAAGAATATCGTAAAAAAATAAAGGCTAAAAAAGAAGAAGATTTTTGGAATAAACTTTTAGAAACCGAAAAAGAAAAATTACTATATTTCCTTTTGGCTTATTACCAGAAAGATGTTGTAGTAGTCAAAAGCGGAGAAAAAGATGCTGAAAAAAGACTTTTGGGATACGAATTCTCTAATCGCAGAGGAAGTGAAGGAATGCACCCGATACAAAGAGGAAAAACCATTGATGACTGCACACAACTTTACAATACAAAAGATATAAACGACTTAACAAAGGTAAGTAGTTATATATACAATGCTTTTATTGGAAATAAAAATTTAAACGTTGCTGAAAATCTGAAAAGTAATATTTCTTATGCTGATTTAGTGGATATGCTAACTTTTGACCGTGTAGAATTTGAAAAGAATATTTCTACTTCGGTTAAAAAAAAAGTGAAGTATGAAAATATCTGGAAAACAGGGAAATTGGTTTTACTCTCTGATATTTCTGATATTAGAAAAGGAACTTCAATAACAAAAGAGAAAACAAAAGAAGGAAATATTCCTGTGGTTGCAGGTGGTCAGGAACCTGCATATTTTCATAATGAATCAAACCGTGATGGGAATATAATAACAATAAGTGCTTCTGGTGCCTATTCTGGATTTGTTAATTATTTTGAGAATCCAATTTTTGCTTCGGATTGTAACACAATAAAATCAAAAGATGAAAAACAGATTTCTACGAAATTAATTTTTCATTTCTTGAAATCAATTCAAAATGAAGTATATGCTTTGCAACGTGGACAAGCACAACCTCACGTTTATGCCGAAGACTTAGCAAATATAAAAATCCCTCTCCCCCCATTAGATATTCAGCAAAAAATAGTTTCTGAAATTGAGGTTTGGGAGAAGAAAGAGAGTAAAGCAAAAGAGGTGATTCGAAAGTTGAGGGAAGACATAAGTGAGAAACTCAATTATAAAGAAAAAACACCTATAAAATTAATAGCTGAAATCAACCCAAATAAAACAGAGTTTATTAAAGAATTAGACGGAGAATTAGATGTTTCTTTTTTAAGCATGGCAGATGTTAGCAATGAGGGGGACATAATAAATATTCAAAGCAAAAAACTCAGGGATGTAAAAAATGGGTTTACATTTTTTCAGGATAATGATGTATTAGTAGCAAAGATCACACCTTGTACAGAAAATGGAAAAGGAGCTTTAGTTTTGGGAATGACTAATAATATTGGGTTTGGTAGTACCGAATTTTTTGTTTTAAGAGCCAATAATAAAGTCTTACCTAAAATTTTACATTGCCATACTCAATCTGTTGAATTTAGAAAATTAGCAGGGGATAATATGACAGGAACTTCTGGACATAGAAGAGTTCCCAAATCTTTTATTGAAAATTATGAAATTCCCCTACCTCCACTTTCCGAACAACAAAAAATAGTTTCTGAAATCGAAAATATTGAGAGCAGGATAACAACGTTAGAAAAAGAAATCGCAGCAATTCCAAAACAAAAAGAAGGTATTTTAAATAAATATTTATAAAAGCTTAAACAGCTGATTTCAACCTGCCTTCACTATAAAAAATATCATATTGAAGTAAATGAAACTTTGGAAAAAAAATACGGATTCACTAAAAGAAGTAGAAACCTTTACCGTAGGAAAGGATCGTGAAATGGATATGTATTTGGCGTCCTTTGATGTATTGGGCTCTTTGGCGCATATACAAATGTTAGAATCGGTAGGATTATTACCAGCCGAAGATCTGAAACAATTGCAGGCTGCCTTAAAAGAAATTTACAAA
>JASGEW010000044.1:0-47794 GCA_047606125.1 Niabella sp.
CACTTTTATCTTTTGCAAACAATACCGGCACCTGCCATGCAATCATAACGGACAACATCGCATTCCGAATGGCTGATTCAGAGATCTGATGACTGGTGCCGTAAGGGTTTCCTTCAATAATAAGCAGCGGGCGGGGAATTGCTCTTCTTAGCCTGGAAATTTGCTCAAACAGGCGATTGCTGATGATACTTTGTACAAAGTCTGCTGCTGTCTTTCGTTCTATACCAATATAATTGTTGATGATATAATCCCCAACCGGCAAGGCGGTAAGCGTTACGCTAAGGCGGGTATTTTCACCTAACAAACTTGGAATACCGGAACGGATTTCTCTATGATCAGCCTGTAATAAAACGGACATACGGTGCGCAATCCTTTATTGCCACAAAGTTAAGCAAATGGATGGCGCCGAGATCTGTATTTTTCAGCATGATTGTAAAAATACCTAACGTGTTGACAAACTTTACCATATCCTTACAGGGGTAGGTGAAACCCTGATAGTAACCATCATCGTTAACTTTTCTCACTAAGGTCCAATTTAAACAATTAAAAATTAGCTGGCTACACATAAAATAAGCGCAGGCAGCAACTTATGAACTGGGGTCTTAGGAAACCCGACAACAATAAGTGCGCCCACGCTGTAGCGTGAGCGTTTCTTCACTTATGCTCTGTTGTCATTGAAAGTTCCTAAGTTTCAGTTCAGCGCTTAAAGCTAAAAAACGCTTCAAGAATTTAGGACGTAAAATTAACTTTTTTGATGAAAGAATAATTTATTTTATTCCTCAAAAGCCGCCTTTGCTTCGAGCATCATACAGGCGCTTGCCTGGGCGGTAAGCTGGGCCGCACCTACCGGCGGACTGTTCCAGGACGATCCGAATAACAGGGATTGTTCATAAGTTCCCGAAGTCCATAAAACAGTGGCGTTATTATTGAAAAAAGTAATGAACTTGTTTCTGTAGTCTTCATTCAAATCAGACTGCTGAATTAATATATAGTAATAACGCATAAAAATCCCTTTGAATAATGCATTATCGCCGGTTCCTTCATCTCTTAAAATATTATTACCTGAGTCGATGCATTTGGTAATAGTGTAATTAGCGCATTTTTGGGCGTCGTTTAAATACGTTTTATCGCCCGTGATTTTATACAGCTCAACGGCGGCGCCAATAAAGGTGCCGGTATTGTAGGTAAGTACCACATCACTCAATACTCCCGTCTCACCATTAATATTATCAAAGATGGCCCCGGTAGCCCATTCATACAGGGTATTTTTTTCCCAGTTATATATTTTCATTGCCCATTGCTTACAACTGTCCTCTTTAGTGAGGTTATACAGGCGTGCGGCAATAATAGCTGCAGGTCCGTTAGAACAGGCGTTTTTGCTGTAGGGCTGATCTTTTGTCCAGGCTATTCCTCCTTCAGCATAGGCATCATTCCAGCCGTTTGCAATATCGGTCCATAGCTCCTTAGCCGTGTTCAGATATTTTTCATCATTGGTAACTTCATATAAGCGCAGCATGGTGAGGGCATTCCACTGTTCATCATCATAATACAGGTTGTAGTAAGTATTACCGTTTTTAGTTTTGATGCCGCTAAACCATTGATCAAAATAGTTGGAATAGTTACTGCTTTGGGTTCTGATATAAGCGTCTATAAGAACGTCCATCGCATGTGCATTGGGCCAGTACTGAAATCCTGTATTGGATCCATTGCTTTCATAATTAAAATATCCTTCACTGTTCCAGAAATTAGCTATAAGCGAATGGGTACTGCTGTCCGCGGCTTTTTGCCAGTCTATATTATCTGAGCTGCCGTATGTATAAACATCTTTTACCTTTGTGCAGGCCCAAAGCGTGCCGCATAACACAAAAAAGAGTATGATTTTTTTATTGCTGATCATGACGTTTTTAATTTACGGTTACAGAATGGGTATAAGCATCGGTACCCTGCAGATATAATGTGATGGTTGTTGATTGACCATCTACCGCATCAATAAACTTCCATTTATCATCCCACTGAGAGATGCTTTCAAGCACTTTTACATAATAATAAGAGGCAGCGGAGGAGCTGGTAGGCGGGTTGTCTGTTGCATTTACAGTGCCCAGCTGAACCGTAGCGGATGTGCCGTTTGTAAGCGTTTGCATCTGGAATTTATAACGCTGGTCCTTACCCCATGACTCCTGTTTGAAGTTAATAACGCCTGTGCCTTGCCAAATACCTTTACCCTGGTAATCCAGGTTAAGGATAACCGCATTGCTGGGGCTAAAGAATAAGCCCATGCTGGTGATCTCTGTATAACTCATAGTAGCGGTATTAAAGTCCAGGTTAATGCGGTACACGCCGGTTTGGGTAGCCGAGATGGAATTATCTTCGGTACCTTCTTTTAGCACCGACCCGTTATCCGAATAAAATACCCTGGGCGTTCCGGAATTCCTGTCTGTGAAATAGTACGTTTTACCAGCCTCCAGCTTCGTATAAATTTCAAACTCTCCGGTAGCGTTTAACTTAAAAGGAACAGCGTTTGCCAGCGTTGTGCCGCCTTCAGAGCCTTCGCCTGTAATAAACACTTCGTCCGGTAAATCTGCAAAACCGGCCAGAGAGGTAATGGTTAGCAGGTTGTATTTGTCCGATAGGGCGCTATTAATACCTCTTGAAGTATTAACCGTCCATTTTATGGTTCCTGTTTCCCCGGACTGGATACCGGCAGCAGCTGCTACTTTATTAAGGATCTTATGAGTGATAGTGGCGCCTGTAGAGAATCCGTTCTGATCTGAAACCACAGTGTATATCGGCTGAGAAAAATCCCCGTCCGGTTTATCAAATAACACTTCGTAAGAGGGCGCGCCGCCATCTTCTGTTTTGGCAGCTTCCCACTCAAAATACAAAGAAGCCGATGCGGAGCTCAACAGCTTTACAGTACGGTTGTCAATAGGGGAATATAAGGCTTCAACGGATGTTACCGAAACATCTTTATAGTTCATATCTTCTTTCTTACAGGAAAAGAAAAAACTTATTAGCAGCAATATGTTTACAGATCTGATGATAATATTTTTCATGACAATATTTGTTTTATATGAATTTAATTGGAGTAGCCAGGATTGTTTGGCAGCAGGTTGGCATTCAGATCGATCTGGGCTCTTGGTACCGACCATAAATAATCCCTGTTTTCATCAAACTTGCGGTTATCCAGTAGAATATAGCTTGTGTTATTGTTGGCAAATTTGGCACCATGTACATACCCGTTAAGATATTGAGAGCCGGCTTTCCACCGGATAATATCGTAATAACGCAGGCCTTCAAGGGCCAGTTCGCTTCTTCTCTCGTTCCGGATTGTTGCTCTTAACTGAGTTGCAGATAAGCCTGACGGGAAGTCCAGGGCAGCCGCGTCCGTAAATCCTGCGCGGGTTCTTATCGGTCCAATGGTTGCATTCCACACGGCCGCATCCATTGCTCCCGATTCAAATTTTGCCTCGGCATACATCAATAAAATATCGGCATACCTGAACATAATAATATTCAGTCCGGCATCAAATGTGGTCGTTGCGGTAATGTCATAATACTTTTTCATATAATAGCCGGTTGATGTGGAATTGGAGCTGGCATTGATGTAGGTGTCGGCCGTGTTGCTGCCGGGTTTGATTAAAATAGTTGCAGTGGTACCATCGAACTTTTGCCATTGCCCGCCGTCAAAAACCACTGTTGCGGCCAGCCGGGGATCCCTGTTTATATAAGGATTATCTTCATCGTATGATGTTTCCTCATCAATGGTTTTACCATCAAGCATAAGATAATTATCCACCAGCTCCTGCACAGGTGCGTAAGCATTTAAGCGTGCGCCACCGGAAATAGGCGCTGCATCGTAAAACTTGCTCCAGGTTTTGTTAATGGGTACATAGCCATAGTCCAGTATCACTTCGCTGTTATATTCGTTAGCTGCAGTAAAAAGCCCGGCATAGCTGTTAAACAGGCTGTAGGTCCCAAATTTATCCTGGTGATTAATCAGGCTGTCCGTATAGGTAATGACCTGGGGCCAGTTGCTCTCGTATAAATATGCTCTTGCCTGAAATGCGCAGGCTGCGCCGTTAGTGATGCGCCCGTTATCGCTCGCATCTAAATCATCCCGGCTGGGCAGTATTTGCATGATTTCGTTCAGCTCGGCATGGATAAAGCTTAATATTTCGGATTTAGATGTACGCTTTACGGTTTTGGATTCTTCCAGCGAAATGTCTTTGGTAAAAAATGGTACATCGCCATAAAAATTTACCAGGCGGAAATACAAAAATGCTCTTATAAAACGAATCTCCGCAATCCGTCGTTGCTTTAAACTTTCATCCATGTTGGGCACCCGGTCTATATTTTCGAGATAGATATGGCAGGTTTTAAGACCTCCGTAAGCGTCGCTCCATTCCGAAGCGAAGCGATCTAACGAGGGATCGGCATTGCCATTGCGTATAAGCCTTTGAGCCGTATTGGATCTTCCTTCAAATATATTATCGCTCAAAGCTTCGTCATTCCACATGTTATCTGCCGAATACATTTGATTGTATGCCATGTTCACCATTAGTTCGGCATTGGTTGCCGATTGCCAGAAATTAGCATCGGTAAAATCGCTTGTGGGAGCAAGGTCCATTTTATTGCAATTGCTCAGACTAATAACGAGGAGGCATCCAATTATTATCTTAACGAAGTGTATTGTTTTCATCATTATTTTTTTAGAATTGAACATCTATGCCAACACCGTAATACTTTAATGTTGGATAATTACGCGCACTGTTTGCTGCTCCCGACATATTGGAGTCAAATTCTGACGATTCGGGATCAATCCAGGATTCTTTGCTCAGGGTAATTAAATTTTGAGCATTGGCGTATATTCTTGCTTTCTGAATGCCGATCTTTTTGGTAACAGTGGCAGGAATCGTATATCCTATTTGGATATTTTTAAGGCGCGCATAGCTTCCGTTAAACTTATAAAGGTCTGATCCCATGTTGAAATTGTTTTGCCGGGAGGTAGAACCGGTAGCTGTCAGCCTGGGCCACCTGGCATCTATATTGGTGGGCGTCCAGAAATCAAGCTGGTGCTGATAAATTACATAAGAATAGTTTTCATGGAACGGTTCTACCAGTTCGCCGCGCACCATCATGTCCCGTTTGCCAACGCCCTGCCAGAACATATTGAAGTCAATTCCTTTAAAAGAAGCGGTGTAGGTGAAGCCAAAAGTATAACGGGGGAAGGCGTAGCCCAGTATATAGCGGTCTTTGGAATCGATCACCCCGTCATTGTTTCGGTCACTATATTTCACATCGCCGGGGCGCAGATCGGTAGCGCTGATACCTACTGGTAACGCGGAAGTTTGTATTTCTTCCATCGTGTTAAAATAGCCTGCCACTTTTAAACCATAGTAAGCATTAAAGGGCACACCCACCCGGATGAGTTTGGAAATATTGTCGGCAGTACTGATCTGCTCATCACCCTGAAGCTTTGTAACTTCATTTCTCGAATCGCCCATATTGGCAAGCACACTATGGCTTACCGCTCCTGTATTAAAGCTGTATCCGATATTGATCTCCCAGCCACTGTTTTTCATTTCCCCTACATTCGCATCGCTCAGCGTGGTACCAAATACGGATGGTATCACAGGGGTAACCAGGATATCTTTGGTAACCTTGTAGAAGTAATCAAAGGATGCAGTGAGTTTATTTTTCAAAAATGTGGCGTCTACACCTATATTGGAATTATGGGTGGTTTCCCAGCGCAGGTCTGTATTGCCATACACGAACCCACCGCCGGAGACGGCTGTATTATTGAACCCATACGTATTGTTATAGCTCGAATATCTGGTCAGATACTGGTAATCCCCGATGTTTTGATTGCCCAGCACGCCATAACTTAACCTGAGTTTTAAATCGCCCACCTGGTTTTTATAAGCTTGCATAAAAGGCTCATTAGTCAGGCGCCAGGCTGCAGAAGCCGAGGGAAAGAAGCCCCACCTGTTTTGTTTCGCAAATTTGGAAGATCCGTCATACCTGGCGCTCAATTCGGCATAATAGACATCTTTAAACGAATAGCCCAGCCGGCCAAACAAAGAATTGAGGCTTGTTTGGGTAGTATTTTCAGGCGTATTATAAGTATTGTCGGGGTCGATCTCTGTGCCGGTGGTTACCGTACCCAACAGGGAATCGGTATACCAGTACACTACCTGGTTGGCTTTTCTTGTATAAGACTCGTTTGATGCCCCCGCCAGGCCGGTAATATGATGCTGGCCGAATGTTTTATCGTAATCCAGCATTAACTGGTAGTTTAACAAAAACGATTTTTCATTAAAATCGCCTGTTTCCCTTTTGGAGTTCATCGTTAATGAAGGCGCTTCGTTGTCAGCGTCGGAATATAACGGAAATTCGATCCTGCGGGTAAACCGGTGGGTCGAAAAAATATCGGCGCCAAATACTCCTTTAAGCTTTAGCCCGCTGATTATTTTAAAGTCCAGGTTCAAATTTACATTGGCATAATCGTTATCGCCTTTGATATAACCGCCCTGTCTTAACTCGCCAAGCGGGTTCTGATCCGTAAGCGCATTATTGATCAGGTATTTTCCGTTGTCGGCCTGCATCTTGTAATAATAATAAGGCGGAATACGCGTGGAGTTAATAATGGCATTAGACGCGGTTGTTGCCAGCGAATTATTCCTGGTATAAGCAAGGATGGAAGTAAATTTAAACCTTCCGTATTCGGTAGTGATATTGGAGCGAAGGTTATACCTTTCAATTCCAAAGTCCTGGCCTACGAAGTTGCTGGCCTGGTTATAATACCCTCCTGAGAAAAGGTAAGTGGTATTTTGGCTGCCTCCTGAAACCCTTAGATTGTAAGCCTGTTGCGGCGCCGTTTTTAGTATTTGATAGTAATACCACTGTTCTTCATCCCGGTGATTATACAGATCGCGTATTTGATCTGGTGTAAACTCAGGCGCCTTATCTACATTGGTAAGCGCCAGGTTTTTAAGTGTAGCGTTTTGATAGCCCTGTACAGGAGCAAATAAAATTTTAGCATCCTGCCAGCCGTATTGCCCGCTGAGGTTTACGGTAGGCTTCTGGTTTTTACTGCCTCTTTTTGTTGAAACAAGGATTACACCATTGGCTGACCGGGAACCGTATATAGCGGCCGTACCTGCATCTTTCAGAACGGATACACTTTGTATATCGCTTGGATTTAATGCGTTTAAGCTGGCATTATCCGACACCAGCCCGTCGATAACAATCAGGGGCGAGTTGTTATTCATCGTGGAAATACCCCTGACGTTTATATTTAATGTATTGGAATTAGGGTCCATACTTCGTTGTTGTATAGACAGACTGGGCGCAGCTCCCTGCAAAGCCTGCGTTACGTTAGCAACGGGCCGGTCTTCGAACTGGGAGGCCTTTACCTGGTCTGCTGCGCCTACTATATCTTTCCTGGTGGTGGTGCCGTAACCAATTACAATAACATCTTCTAACTGTTGGGTAACTGCACTAAGCACTACTGTTCCGACATCGTTTCCCGTAATGGTTATTTCCTTTGTATTATAACCTACCATGGAAACGACTAATATAGAAGCGCTGCTGGCTACATTCAATGTAAAACTTCCGTTTGCTTTTGTAATAGTACCATTGGAAGTGCCTTTTTCCAGAACGCTGGCGCCTGCAACAGGATTTCCTGCGGAGTCGGTTATGACACCGCTTACCTGGTACTGAGTTTTATTCCGGCTTCCGGCTATAATTACCATAAGCGTGCTGCTCATCTTCTTATAAGAAAAAGAAGTGTGTTCCAGTAACTGCTGCATTACATTGTCAATAGAGGCGTTGTGCGCGTCCAGGCTAACCCTGTACTGGCTTAATGCCACGCTGTCGCTGTACACGAACCGATACGGGTATTTTGACTCAATATTTTTGATCGCAGCCGAAAGAGGCCTGTTTTTAAAACTCATATTGATCAGCTCCTGTGAGGAACCGCTGAACGCTATTGACTGGAATGAGGCTAATAGAATGATAATAAGCGTAAACTTCATTAGCAGCAGATATTTAATAATGCAATACCTTCCCTGTATGATAGCAAGGCAATCATTTTTTTTCATACTTTCGTTATCTGTTTTTTTGATGATGGTATGTTGCTGTCCGGCAACGTTTTACTGTCATTTTTTACGGGCGGAAAATGTGTCACCATTTTTCGCCTTATTTTTTACTTTTATTCTTTCATGTATTTTGGTTTGGTTAAAAAATATATTTACTAATAAATAATGAGGTCGTTGCCGTCAATTTTATATCTAAACCCGGTAGCCAGTTTCAGGGATTCGAGCACTTCCATGAGGCTTTCATTGTCGTAAATGCCGCTGACCTTTCTTTTCAGAATAGCGGAGTCTTTTACGATCACAGTTACCCCGTACCAACGTTCCAGTTCAGGAAAAACCTCGCTGTAATGATCCTGGTCAAATACCAGCCGGTTTTTGGTCCATTCGGTTTCCGGTGCCGAAAACTCCTCAATATTGGTTTTTACATCTATAATTGAAATGTCGGCTATCTGTTTTTTTTCGGGCTCGTTACTTTCGTCTGCATTTTTCACAATAATTTTTTCATTTGGTTTTAGTACCACTAAATTTTTTTCTTTTCGCTTATTCAGTGTTACTTCAACCGAACCTCTTAGCAACGTTGCCTGGGTATTTTTTTCGCTATTATAAGCGCGGACGTTGAACACTGTGCCCAAAACTTTTACGTTGAGTGTCTTTGTATGAACGATGAACGGATGCTCGCTATCCTTCACGACTTCAAAATAGGCTTCACCTTCCAGGGTGACTTCCCTGAGTTTTTTCCCGAACGACTGGTCATAAACCAGTTTGGTATCACCATTTAGCTGCACTTTGGTGCCATCGGGCAGCACCAGGCTGGATTTGGACCCTTTTTTAGTGGCTAATATATTTTGAGGAGCCGGGATGTTCTCTTTTTCATTCAAATAATAGTAAAACGCACCAACGCCCAAAACGATAATCAATATAGCTGCGATGGAACGAATAAACAGTCTGAACACCGGCCTGCGTTGCGGTTCGGGATACTCTTCAACGGGATTGGCCGTGGCCCGATCATCAAGTTTACTGTGCAGTTTTTGCAACCGCTCCCTGATATTTGCAGGCGCATAAGCCTGTTGCTGTTCGAAATTTCCTTTTAATACCTGTTTCAGTAAATCCGCTGTTTGCTGGTCAGCAGGGTTGCTTTTCAGGTACCCGTTAAGTTCCCTGATTTCAGGAAGTGTGATCACCCCCGATTCCCTTTTGGCAAGTAGTTCTATAAGCCTGTGTTTATCCATTATTGACTGACCTTATATAATATAAGTCAGTTTCAAAACACTAAAACCCCTAAAACCCCATAAAAAAATTAAGCTTTTTTATGCAGGATATTATCCGATAGTTCTGGAAGCATAATCTTTAAAGTGGCTGTTAGCTTTTTGATGGCGATTGTCATTTGGCTTTCAACTGTTTTAACAGAAAGATGCAGTAACCGGGCCACTTCATCATACTTCAGGCCTTCTTCTTTTATTAACCTGAAGACCAGCCTGCATTTGGGAGGAAGCTCATTAACGGCCTGTGTGATCAGGGAAATATTTTCATTACTTATAAAATGTGTTTCAGGACTTTTATATGTTAACAGGATGTCATCTCCAAAGTTATCATAGAAAACGGGCTTCCTGGTTTTTAAAGCATTGATCGTGGCGTATTTGGTGGCCGCGTATATATAATGCGATATATTTTTAATAGCGACCAGGGTTTTTCTGTTGATCCATAATTTCACAAAAACATCTTCAACAACTTCTTCAGCATGTTGCCTGTCTTTAAGCATACTGTCTGCAAAAGACACCAATCCGGGAAAATAGAAGCTGAAAAGCTCATCAAAAGCAGCCTGATCATTGTGCTCAGCAATGGCAATCGTTAAATATCTTTTCCGCTCTTCAGTCATGGCTGCAACGAAAATACAAAGAAACTGGTTGCGTCACTTAATGTTGTTCGGATATTTAAAGAAACAAATTTATGCGTTCGCCCTGTTACGCACCCCGCTGTTGGGTACATTTCAAATTGTCGCAAAAAAAAAATCCTTATTGAACGTTATCGCGCGTTTTCTATAAGAGCCCAATTAATGAAGATGGCAACTTTGAAAATGTATCGTCTCCCTGCAGATGCAGACGAAATAAAAACTCCGATAGGAGCGGCGTGTTTATAGCCGATTATTGGTTTTATGCTGAAGTCGGCTCCATGGGAGCCCCGTGTAAACCCAATTCCTTTACTTTACGCGGCTCCTATGGAGCCGAACCCTATTCAATTCATTCATTCCTATACATACGCGGCGCCTACAGCGCCCCGGGGCAATCGGGAAGGGCGGTCGGTTATTAACCTGTCGTAAACAGGTCATTAGCATCCCACACAGTGGGATCGGCATGGCGAACGCGACAATTTGGAATACACCCCCCGTCTTAGATTACTAAGTACATTTTTGTACTTTTATAAAGTTTGTATATTTCTTCATTCCTGTTAAAACAACTAAAATAAAATGCGTATAGAATATGAAATAAAACTGGGGTTTAAAGATGTGATGATCCGGCCTAAACGCTCCACGCTCAAAACCAGGGCTGCTGTGGATATGGAGCGGCAGTTTAGTTTTTTACATTCAAAAAAACGATGGAGTGGCGTGCCTGTAATTGCAGCGAATATGGACACGGTGGGCACTTTTGAAATGGCTGAAGTGCTTGCTTCAGAGAAAATGATCACAGCAATCCACAAGCATTATTCGGTTCAGGAATGGACCGCTTTTCTTTCGGATAAAGAAGACGGGTTTTACCAGTACATTGCCGCCAGCACCGGTACCGGAAAAGCCGATGCCGACAGGTTAGCTGCCTTACTGGAAGCGCACCCCAAAATGAATATCATTTGCATTGATGTTGCTAATGGTTATTCAGAGCATTTTGTACAATTCGTACATAATACCCGGTCTTTATACCCCGATAAAACCATTATTGCGGGTAATGTGGTTACCGGTGAAATGGTAGAGGAATTACTGCTTGCCGGTGCTGATATTATAAAAGTAGGCATTGGCCCGGGGTCGGTTTGCACCACCCGGGTGAAAACCGGTGTAGGCTACCCGCAGTTGTCGGCCATTATAGAATGTGCAGATGCGGCCCACGGCCTCGGAGGGCAGATCATCTCGGATGGCGGATGTAAGGTACCCGGTGATGTGGCAAAAGCATTTGGCGGCGGCGCCGATTTTGTAATGCTTGGAGGCATGTTTGCCGGCCACGATGAAAGTGGGGGAGAATTGATAGACGAAAATGGAAAATTATATAAGCTATTCTATGGAATGAGTTCCAAAACGGCGATGGACAAGCACTCGGGAGGAGTAGCCCATTACCGGGCATCCGAAGGTAAAACCGTTAAGGTACCGTATCGGGGACCGGTGATAGAAACCATTAAGGACCTGCTGGGTGGCATCAGGTCTGCCTGTACTTATGTTGGCGCAGCCAGGCTGAAAGAATTAACTAAGCGCACTACTTTCATCAGGGTTGCGGAACAGCACAACCAGGTTTTCGGAGATTGATTTAAACCGGTAAATCTTTCAGAGGAGTACGGTATGGCTGCGTATTTTTTGTTGCGGCAACAGGCATTCGGTTTAAGGGGTGTTAAAAATTTTTCAATATTATGTTATTTAAAAAAATTACAACAAATCTTGTCCTCTTTAATACTATTTATGTCCTTTTAGGTGACCATTTTGTCCTAATGACAGGTATTAACTTTTTATTTTAGAAAAAATAAGTGGATTTTGCATGCAAATACAAGAATAAATATGATGATTTTTAGCTCATTAAAGTTGAACAAGATCCAATGGTTAACTGCTGCGTTACTAGGATTATTATTTGTGAGTAGCTGTTCTAAGGATGATGATGACGATTATACGGGTAACTGGGCCGTTTCGTATGAGTTTGAAGGGGTCGGCAGAACTGAGGCAGTGAGTTTTACGATCGATGATGTTGTATATATCGGTTTGGGTTATGACGGTGATGACCGGCTGACCGATTTTTGGGCTTTTTATTCCAGCACAGGCACCTGGAAACGGGTAGCCACTTTCCCCGGCGCGGCCAGGAGCGGTGCCGCTGCATTTGTTGTGGATGGAAAAGGATATGTAGGTAGTGGTTACGATGGTACCAGTTACCTCAGCGATTTTTGGTCTTATGATCCCGACAGCGATTCGTGGACAGAGGTAGCTGATCTGTCAACCTATGGCGGCGTAGCAAGAGATGGCGCGGTGGCATTTACCCTGGGAAGTAAAGGATATATCTGTACAGGAGGTAATGACGACGAGTGGCTGAAAGATCTTTGGGAATACGATCCTACTGCCAACACCTGGACGCAAAAAGCCAGCCTGGCCGGTTCAAAAAGAAAAGATGCTGTGGCATTCGTGTACAATAATAAGGCTTATGTGGTAACGGGTACAAACAACTCCAGTTTACTGACCGATTTCTACTATTATGATCAGTCTTCAGATTCCTGGACAAGATTAAGGAATATCAACTCTTCCAATGATGATGAGTCTTATGATGATGATTATGGAGATAATATCAAAAGGAGCAATGCTTCTATTATTCTTTTAAGTAATAAAGCTTACTTGTGCTGCGGGTATAAAAGCGGTACTACTAATACTGTTTGGCAGTATAATATTGATGATGATACCTGGGAGCAAAAAACTTCCTTTGAGGGATCTGCCCGCCAGGGCGCCATTGGTTTTAGCGCAGGAGGTGTGGCGTACATTACTACCGGCACCAGTGGCAGCACTTATTTCGATGACCTGTGGTCGTTTGATCCAAGTGCAGATCAGGATTCCGATGATAACTATTAATAAAGTTAAGTGATCATTAATAAAAGTATAAGACGACATTGAATAATTTGTGCTTCCATCAATAGCATAGAAGCATAATCAGGGAATGGGCAGTTAATATTCCTATTAATTGCCCTTTTTTTCAACTTGATTTAATCCGGTTTGCGTCAAAAAATGCTGCAAACATTAAATAGATATGAAGCAATTAGGTATTTGCGCTTTTATTTTACTGGGTATATTTTGTTCGTGTCAAAAAACAGAGATTGTTTTTCAGGACAGCAAGGTTACCGACGATCCGAATGTTACTTACTGGGACAATTATGCGGTATCGTTGAGTACCTATAAAACCGATACGTTTGCAACAACTTCAGACAGTGTCTTTGTTATCGGAACGCATTCAGATCCTTATTTTGGTAAGCTGAATACAGAATCGTACACAGAAATTGTGAGGCCAACAGAAAACCCTTTCCGGGACCAGGACGTGGTTTTTGATTCTGCGGCTATTGTGTTAATACCCAATGGTCATTATTATGGCGATACAACCCTGCCTTTTAAAATTAATGTGTATAAGCTTACTGAAAAGCTTAGTGCAGATACCGCTACCAGCGAAACATATTATAACCCAAGCAAAACGGCCTATGACAACAGTACCGTTGTTGCAAGTTATAATTCGCTGGTTAAACCGACCAAGCAGGATACTGTGTTTGTAAAAATAACGAGCGACCTGGGAGAGGACCTGTTCAACCAATTGAAGAATAATACCTCTGTTGTTAAAAATCAAAATGCTTTTCGCACTTATTTAAATGGGCTGGCATTTACTTCAGACAGTACCAGCAATGACGCAGTTTACCAGTTTATGTCCGGGCCCTCAGGGGGGCTTATCAGGATCTATTACCGGTTAAATGGCTTGTATAGCGAAAAGAAATATTTTGACCTCACTTATTACGCTGCAAAGCAATATAACCATTTAGGATTTGATTACTCCGGATCTTCGTTAAGCGCCTTCTCGCCGCTTACCACCAAGCTGGTAGCTGCTTCCGAAATGGATAATAAAGCCCTGCTTAGTAACTATGTGCCTACTTATGTAAAAGTTGAATTTCCGGATATATTAAACATAAAAGATACCTATCCCTATATAAAAGTGTTACAGGCGGTTTTGGAGATCAGGGTGAATAAAACACTGAACGATTATCCTTATTTTATACCCGATAATCTGATGATGTACATCAGCAATCAGCGAAATCAGTTCAGCTCTTACCTGCTCACCTCGGATGGCAGTTCTGTGCAAGCCGGCAGCCTGAGTGTGAATGACCTTGTTAGCAATGGCACAAAATATTATTTTGATATCACTTCTTACATCAATACCATTATTGATGAAGGGGTGTATTCTACCAAGGCTTTATTTTTAAGCCCTTATTCAAACAGCTATTATAGTCAAACTTCAAGATTGGTGGTGGATAACAGCGATACTACTGATCCGGATATTCGTTTAAAATTATATGTTCTTGGACTTTAAGTCATATTGTTTACGCATTCCTGTATATACTTTATTATTGCTGGCGGCAATAATAAAAGGGCAGGATGTTGTTGCCCAAAACGTAACTTCTCCGTATTCTATACTGGGTATCGGCGATATTGATAACAGGGATTACGGCCGCTATTCTATAAGTGGAAGCGCAGGCATTTCCAGAAGAAATGATGCGATATATAATTACTCCAATCCTGCTTCTTTAACTTCATTGTCTTTAAAAGTGGTGAACTTCGATCTGGTGGGGCGTGCCAAACTGAGTGCGTTCAAGTCCGGCGACACTTTATCCACGGCAGATAAAGACTTTGCTATTAGCAGGATATCGCTGGCATTCAGGCCCTCTTCCCGTTTTGGTTTTGCTTTCGGATTAAAGCCATACAGTAGTGTCAATTACAAATATTCGCAGTCTACTGCAATTTATAACGACGGTTCGGTGGGGTATACTAAAAGTATTGAGGGCAGTGGGGGCATCAACCAGATATACGGATCGGGGGGCTATGCGCTCAGTAAACATTTCTCCGTAGGCCTTACAGGTGCCTATATGTTTGGTACCACTAAAAAAAGCACCACTTACCTGGATGAAAATATAGGACTGGACATTACAAATGAGGATTACAGTTTTTACTCCGGCGCCAATGTGCTGCTGGGACTTCAATATTACTCTGCTTCTAAAAAACCGTGGCAGCATACGGTAGGGTTAACTATTTCTAAAGGTACCGACCTTAATGGATACGCTAAATCAGAATACATACAGGCAGATACTACTTTCTTGGAAGAAAGTAAGGGCGATGTGGCATTTAAAATGCCTGTTAGTGTGGGGTTAGGTTATACCGCTACTAATAATCACGGGCTAAGCATATCTGTACAGGGCGATTATTATCACTGGCCCGAACAAAAGATCAATTATTCAAATTCGTACACATCGCCTTCTTTGCGCCTGGCCGCCGGCTGGGAATATTCCAAACGCTCCAGGTATTATTTGTCCGATGCATCATACGAAAAATATTACCTGGGTATGGGTGTGGCTGCTCAAAACAGCTACTATACTTTGAAGGGTAATAAAATATGGGATTATGCCCTGACATTAGGTGGCGGGTATAATCTTACAGGTAACCTGTATTTTCACGGTGGGCTGGAATTTGGCGTTAAAGGAAGTAACAAGCAGGGCCAGATACAGGAACGTTACACCCAGTTTAATATGGGGGTAACCATACGCGATGTATGGTTCAGAACCAGTTCCAGCAGGAACGATTAACAACCGCTTATTGTTAGAAAGCGATTTCTTTCCGGGATTTATTTAGGGCTTGCTGGTTAACTGCCACGAATTCCATAAATATTCGAGTTAAACAGCAAGCCCTATTTACTTATACCGGCATATTTTCTTCCACTGGAATTTGACGTAAAAAACGGATAAGCAGGTATCGCTGCTTATTTAAGTTTTGCGTGCCTAACATAGACTGGCTTTTTTCCAGTATCCAATTTTTCAATACGCAATGCATAAAAATTTTTATTTTGCAGTTCCAGAAAATTAAGAACTATAACCACTCATGTCGATACAACACACACTGAAGAAGGTGAATAAGGCAAAAACCGCCTTGCAGCAGTTGCCCGAAAAACAGCTTAAAAAATTATTAGTTACAATTGCGGATGCGCTTAAAACCAACGAGGCGGCCATTTTAAAAGCAAACCAAAAAGACCTCGCAGCCAAAGCGCCCGATGATCCTAAAAACGACCGGCTGATGCTAAACAGCAGCAGACTGAAAAATATTGCCAATGCTATAAAAAATATAGCCAGGCTGCCCGATCCGACAGGCGCGATCCTGGTTCAGAAAACGCTGCCTAATGGTATTAAACTAAAAAAAGTAACAGTGCCATTAGGTGTAGTGGGAGCTATTTACGAAAGCCGGCCCAATGTCACCTACGATATTGCTGCGCTTTGCCTCCGCAGCCGTAATGCCTGTATATTAAAAGGCAGCAGCGACGCGCAACACACCAATAAGGTCTCAATCGATATTATACAAAAAGCGCTAAAAGCGTCGGGCCTGGATGCAAATACAGTTAGCCTGCTGCCCTCCGGCAGAGAAGTGGTGCAGGAAATGTTTACTGCTACCAAATACCTGGATGTATTGATCCCGCGCGGTTCAGAGGGGCTGATCAATTTTGTGCGCAAAAACAGCCTGGTACCGGTAATCGAAACCGGCGCCGGCGTTTGCCACGTATATGTGGAAAAAAATGCTGACCTTAATAAAGCGGTAAACATTGTGGTAAATGCCAAAGTAAGCCGCCCGTCGGTTTGCAACGCTGCAGATACGATTCTTGTAGATACAGCCATTGCACCGCAATTTCTAAACATGCTTGCCCCCGAACTGGCAAAATACCATGTTGAAATTTTTGCCGATGCACCTTCTTATAAGCACCTGAAAGGCTATCCCTTTTTAACCAAAGCCCGTGCGGAGGATTTTGGCAGGGAGTTCCTGGACCTGAAATGTACTGTAAAAACAGTTAAGGGGATTGATGAAGCCCTGGAACATATCTCCCAATATTCTACCAGGCATTCCGAAGCTATCGTGTCTCAAAATAAAAAAGCCTGCGGGCGTTTTATAAACGAAGTAGATGCAGCAGCAGTTTACACCAACGCCTCCACCAGGTTTACGGATGGTGAAGAATTTGGCCTGGGCGCAGAGATTGGTATTTCTACTCAAAAACTGCACGCACGCGGCCCCTTTGCATTAGAAAAACTGGTTACAGAAAAATGGATATTAGAAGGGAACGGACAAATAAGATGATCGCGGGTACATAAATTTTTTTCTCAGTTTTAAATGATAATCGCCTGCCTGTATTAAACACAACTTTTTAATCTTACTTTACAGCTCTTTAATAAAGAATATATGCATTATTTCGAAGGCGCGTCCATCACTCATATCTGTGTACACAAAGTGGGCAACCAATCGGAGGACGAGTGTTTAACCCTTTCCAAAAAAGAGCTGGCTATCGATGTTGAAGTAAAGGAACTCCTGGGCCGCTATTTTTTAAACCCTTTTAAATCTGAGGAATATTACCAGTTTTATCACGACAGCAGCCTTACGCTAAATGAAGTATGGACCTATGTTTCAGCTATTTTTGATAAGCCTGAGCAAACGCTTATACAATCCAGGCACCTGGCGCAGCATTTATATAACCAAAGTATCCATCCCAATATAAAAGGAGGCGAATTTTACGTCGTTTACTTTAAAGATTGCCAGCTGGATGGGGTGGCAACAGACGCTATCGGACTTTTCAAATCCGAGACAAAAGAGCAGTTTTTAAAAATTTTTCCTGTAGAAGATGCCTTTGAAATGGAGCACGAGGAAGGCATTAATATTAATAAGCTGGACAAGGGCTGCATTATTTACAATACAGATAAAGATAATGGCTTTGTAGTTTCAGTGGTAGACAACACCAACAAGTCGGCCGAAGCAAGATACTGGATAGATGAGTTTTTACACATTCGCCAGCGCCGGGACAAATATTTTAATACCGAAAATACGATGACCTTATATAAAAGCTATGTGGTAAAGCATTTGCCGGAAGAATATAGTGTAACCAGGGCCGATCAGGCCGACCTGCTGAACCGCACCCTACAGTTCTTTAGGGAGAAGCAACATTTTGATCAGGACGAGTTTAATAATGAAGTACTGCATCATAAAGAATATATTGATAGTTTCAGCCGCTTTAAAGACCAGTATAAAGACGATAATGACCTGGAGATTGCGGCAAATTTTTCCATTTCACCGGCAGCCGTTAAAAGGCAAAACCGCAGCTATAAAAGTATTATTAAGCTTGATAAAAATTTTCATATTTATATTCACGGCGACCGCAGCCGTATTGAACATGGCGAGGATGAAAAAGGTCGCTTTTATAAATTGTATTTCAATGCAGAAAGTTAAGATGATGAAAATAAATTACCTGACTATAATGAAGTGTCTCCTGCCGGTACCCATACTTTTTCTTTGTATTTACCATGTTGCTGCTCAACCCGAAACCGTAATATTCGCGGCTGGAAAAGATGGATATAAAAGTTTTCGCATACCGGCCATCATAAATATGAAAGATGGAACACTGCTGGCTTTTGCAGAAGGAAGGGTGAATAATGCCAGTGATTTCGGTAACATTGATATCGTTATGCGCAGCAGTAACGACCAGGGTAAAACATGGCTGCCCCTGCAAATTGTAGCGGATGCAGGCATATTGCAGGCAGGAAACCCCGCTCCTGTACTGGATATGACGGATCCCGACTATCCCGGAGGAAGAATATTTTTATTTTACAATACAGGCAATAATGCCGAAGGATCGGTAAGAAAAGGAAATGGGGTAAGAGAAGTATGGTATAAAACCTCTACCGACGGGGTTACCTGGAGCGAACCGGTAAATATTACAACGCAGGTGCACAAACCTTATCAGCCGGCATATAACCCTTTATACAATTTTAAAGAAGATTGGCGCAGCTATGCCAATACACCGGGGCATGCCATGCAGTTTGAAACCGGCAGACACCGGGGACGTATCTATATTGCAGCTAATCATTCTGCAGGCGCCCCTCAGCGAAATTTTAAAGACTATCGTGCTCACGGATTTTATACGGACGACCACGGCAAAACATTTCATCTTAGTGAAGATGTAAATCTTGAAGGCGGTAATGAAAATACCGCTGCGGCACTTAGCAAAAGCAGGCTAATGCTGAATTTAAGAAATCAGCAGGGAAACGTAAAAGCCCGTTATACGGCATTCAGTAAAGACGGTGGTGTAACCTGGTATCAGCAAAAATTCGACAGGCAGCTGCCTGACCCCGTTTGCCAGGGGTCTTTGCTTACTGCAGGTAAAAAATGGGGAAAGAATATCCTTGCTTTCTGTAATGCTGCAGACACCAGCAACAGGGATAACCTCACTCTAAAAATAAGTTATAATGATGGAAGAACGTGGAAAAAAAATATTCGTATTTATTCAAACCCCGCCATTAATGATGCAGCAGCTTATTCGGATATTGTAAAGATCAGCAAACGGGTGATCGGTATACTTTACGAAAAAGACAGCTACAGCCAGATCGTATTTACTGCAAGGGCATGGTAGCGATTTTGAACTTATTTCAGCACTTCGGCGAGTTTATTTTGCAGCTCCCCGCCCCTTATGTTTTTGGCGATTATTTTACCTGATGGGTCTAATAAAAGATTTTGAGGGATCGCTTGTATGCCATATTGTTTTGCCACTGCATTCTGCCATCCGCGAAGATCTGAAACCTGTGTCCAGGTAAGCCTGTCTTTTGTAATGGCTGCCATCCACTTTGTTTGTCCGTCATCCTCAGCATCATCCAGGGAAACACCTAATATGGTAAAGTTTTTATCTTTATATTTATTAAAGGCTGCTACCACATTCGGGTTTTCCCGGCGGCAGGGGCCGCACCAGCTCGCCCAAAAATCAAGCAATACATATTTTCCCCTGAATGAAGAAAGTGAAACCGCTTTACCGGATGTATCGGTTTGTGAAAATTCAGGAGCAACGGCTCCTATTGCCGTAGCTTCTGCAATTGCCAGCCGTTTTGCAAAACGTTTCCCGGCAGCAGATTGCCTGACAGCCGGCGATAGTGAATTAAATACCGGAACCGTTTTCACAGGATCGATCTCATACCCGGCATATTGGCTTATGGCATAAATGGCAATTGGCGAAGCAGGGTAATTACGCAAATAATTTCCGTAAACTGCTTCGCGCATTTTATCTTCCAGCGCATCGTAAGCTTCTTCTATCCTCCGTATGCCTGCGGTGTCGCTTTTAGCCTTTAACTCAGCATAATCCTTTACCAACGCTTTCATCTGATCCTGATAAGGCTGCAGTTCTTTATTCAACCCGGTATATGCTGCCTGTGCTTTGGATTCCTTAACCGAGATATTCGAAAATGAATCTGTGGAAGAGACCGTATTCTTTCCCTCTTCAACAAAAATAACAGCCATATCACCAGCCTTTTTAGGCTTTCCGGGCATACCCGCGAACAGGCGGATCATTACAGGCATTTCTCCTTTAACTTCAAAGGAATATTTTGCGCCGCTAATGGTTGCGCTATCATTTACAGTACTGTCTGCCAACCTGTAAGTGTAGTATACCTTTTCAGGAACTTCTTTAAAATTGATAAGGAAGCCATTAATGCTCGCTGGCGCAGTTTGCGCCTTTAAAATTGCGGGCGCTACTATACCCAGCAAGTAGAGAATCTTCTTCATAAAAACAAAATATACTCAAAGATAGCAGATGCCTTTTTTTAATTAAGCAATTTTTCTTTCTTTTCACGTTTTACAATAGCCGGAAATTTGCAGCGTAACGTATGGAAAACTTTTGTGCAATATATTTGCTGTAAACTTTAATATAAAGTCCTGATTGCCGAAATGCCGGATTGTAAATTTTTGCCATGTCTGTTAATAAAGAAAGACTAAAGTATTTACTTCGTAAAAGTATTGCAAAGCAATGTACCGCTGCGGAAAAGTTGCAATTGCACGATCTGGCGGAAAAGACAGATAATCATCAGCTGGCTCAATTGCTTGATGAGATATACGAGGAAATAAAAACAGGCACAGGCGGCCCTGATCTGTATTGGGAGCATGCACAGATGGATATTTTACTCGAACCGCACCTGAAAAGCATGAAAACTGCTATAAAAGAGTTCCTTAAGCGTCGCTGGATCATTATAATATTCCTGCTACTATTGTTAGGGGTCTGTTATATCACAACCTGTAATCATAAAATAGTGAAAAACGTAGTGGCGGCGCAGGAAAAAGATTTACCCGTACCTATTGTAAAACCGAGCGATGAGAAAACTGTTTACTAATTAACCTGCCTTAAAATCTGGTACGATTTGACAAAACATTGAACAAAATACGCAGGCAATATTTGCTTTCTTCGCATGAACGGTTCAACTATTTAAAATCTCATTTATCAATGCCTGCAAGGGTTATGTAAAAAGCCGTAACAGCACTTACTTTTTGTGAAAACTGTTCTGCATATTATGCAAAGCAACGCTTTGACTGAAAGTGCTGTGACCTGGCTATACAGTACCTTATAAATGCAGTCATTTTAATTTCTTCCACACGATAACCGCAGATCATGCCTGTGATTTTGGAAGCATTGGGATTGATTTGCGGGGCCTGTGCGAAAAAATTTTCCAGATCGGTTTTTTGATCTGTTTGTTGTTGTAATGTTTGTGCATCGCAGCCGGTCAGCCAAAATATGATCTCGTCCACCTCTGCTTTAGTGCGTCCTTTTTTCTCCGCTTTTTGAATATAATGCGGGTACATACCGGCAAAAGACAATTTGTAAATTTTTGTCTGATCCATTTTAGCGTATAATAGATTTTAGTTTAGCTTTATTCAGGAGGGCTATTTTTTTTCCATCGGTTTGGATGTATCCCAGCTCAGTAAATTCAATTAATATTTTATATATAGTCTCATAAGCGGTGCCTACGTAGGCGGCAATATCCTGTTTGCTGAGTGTGCAGTCGATATAACCGTTGTCCGTCTCGCCAAATTGTTCGTTAAAAGCGATCAGGGCGCCGGCCAGTCTTGCCCTTACCACCATGTGCGCAAGGTTGCGCATCCTTATTTCGGAGAGCCGTAATTCCTCAGCCATAAACATCATAAAATGGTAAGCGAACTCTTTGTTGGCTTTGAAAGTGGTTTGAAAAAAATCAACGGAAACATAGCATACCGTAACCGGGGTGAGGGTGGTGGCGGTAATGGGATATATCTGTGAGGAAGTGCTTAGACCTCTGTGGCCTATAATGTCCTGGTTGCGGGCAAAGCGAACGATCAGTTCTTTTTCCTGGTCCCATCTTTTATGCACTTTTACCAGGCCGCTTAGCATAAAATAGATACCGGTGACCCTGTCGCCTTCTTTAAAAATGGTTGCACCCTTTTTATAATGCAGTACCTGTCTGTTGGCATCGAGTGCAGGCCACCATTCTTTCATGCAGTAAGCATATAAAAACGAGCGGCTTGCGTCGTAAGGCTTCTTTTCCTGTTGCATAACCGGCTAAGGTACGGTTATATCCTGTGTGGTATGTGTTTTTGTTAGCGAATGGTTTTTAGAATGTTTTCCAATTGCTTATTTTGGGTTAACCTGCTATATAGGCGCACCACTTCTCCAATAACGATCACAGCGGGGTTTTCTATTGCTGCATATTGCGCGCGGAAATAAATGTCCTTTACAGTGCCGGTAATTATTTTTTCGGTAGGCAAAGTGCCGTTCTGGATAATGGCTACCGGTGTATCGCTTTTGCCGGATGCTGCAAAAAGCCCTGTAATTTGTTCCAGCCTGCTCATGGCCATCAATATCACAACAGTTGCGCTGGATTGGGCGGCCAGTTTTATATCATTTGAAATATCGCCATTGCGGGTAGTGCCGGTAATAACCCAAAAGCTCTCGTTAGTACCCCTGGCTGTTACGGGGATCATCTTAGAGGCCGGTACCGCAAGGGCGCTGGATATGCCCGGTATTACTTCCACTTCAATGCCTGCAGCGCTCGCTGTTTCAATTTCCTCCCAGGCTCTGCCAAATACAAAAGGATCGCCGCCTTTTAAGCGTACTATATTATTATAAGTAGCCGCATATTCTAATATAAGCGTATTGATTTCCTGCTGGCTGAGGGCATGGCATCCGTATCTTTTGCCAACAAATTGTTTAATGCAGCCTTCCGGGGCATAAGATAACAGGGCCTCGTTGGCCAGGGCATCATATAAGATCACATCGGCCCTGCCAAGCTTTTTTATAGCTTTTAAAGTGATCAGTTCCGGATCGCCGGGGCCGGCTCCAATAAGAAAAAGTCGCTTCATACAAATTATAAATTAATATATATAATACTTTTTATCAAAAATATGAAAAATAAATCAAATTATCATTATATTTGTAATAGTAAAATTAATTATAATATTTTTCTGTTTTAAATTTTGATTAGAAATATTGATAGTGTTTAAAATAGTTGTTATATATAATTTATTTCAATTTAATCTCGATTGCTTGTCATTTTCTAAAACTCAAAAAGTGTGTTTATGAAAGTTATTGTTATAGGAAATGGCATGGTTGGCCAAAAATTCTGCGAAAAGCTGCTGGCTAAGGAGCTGCCCGGTTTGCAATTGACGGTATTTGGCGAAGAGACGCTGGCTGCTTACGACAGGGTGCATTTAAGTTCTTATTTTGCCGGTAAAACCGTAAGAGACCTCGCCATACAGCCGGTTAAATGGTACGAGGAAAATAATATTACCCTATACCTCGGCAATCCTGTTCAGGAAATCGACCGCGACAAAAAAACGGTGACTTCTTTTGAAGGGCAGGTGCTTTCATACGACTACCTGGTGCTTGCAACCGGTTCCTCGGCATTTGTACCGCCCATCCCCGGCGTAGATAAACAGGGGGTTTTTGTATACCGCACTATAGAAGATTTGAATATGATCTGGCGCCACGCTCCAACGACCAAAACCGCTGTGGTTATCGGTGGCGGTCTGTTGGGGCTTGAGGCTGCCAAAGCCTGTCTCGATCTGGGCATACAGGATACGCATGTAATAGAATTTGCGCCAAGACTGATGCCCCGCCAGATTGATGAAGCCGGCTCAGATATCCTGGTACAAAAACTAAAAGAGCTGAATATCACCACTCATACGGGCAAAAATACCGCGGCCATCCTGGGCAATGAGGTTATTAAAGGGCTCATTTTTACCGATGGCACTATTTTGAACACAGATATGCTCATTATCTCTGCAGGCATTAAACCGCGCGATGAGCTGGCAAGGACCTGCGGGATTCATGTAGGACCCCGTGGGGGTATTGTGGTAAATGATCAGATGCAAACCAGCGATCCGCATATTTATGCTATAGGAGAATGCGCGCTGCACAATGCAATGATTTACGGTTTGGTGGCGCCCGGCTATGAAATGGCAGAAGTAGTGGCTACGCAGCTTTCCGGGGCCGAGAGGGAGTTTCCCGGTTTTGATATGAGCACCAAACTAAAGCTTATAGGAGTAGATGTGGCCAGTTTTGGCGATCCGTTTATTTCCGGAGAAGATGCAAAGACTATTGTATTCAGGGATAATCATAAAGGAATTTATAAGCGTATAAATTTTTCAAACGATGGCAGGGAATTACTGGGAGGCGTGCTGGTAGGAGACGCGGATGCCTATAATATGCTGCTGCAGATTTGTAAAAATAAAATGGCGTTGCCACCCGATCCGCTCGACCTGATCGTGAAACCCAAAGAGGGCGGCAGTGGCGACACGGGCGCCGGCGTAGTGGCGCTGCCCGATGAGGTGCTGATCTGCAGCTGCGAGGGGGTAACAAAAGCAGATATCTGCAATGCAGTTACCCGGAACGGTTGTGAAACGGTAGACGCCATAAAAAAATGTACCAGGGCGGCAACAGGGTGTGGCGGGTGCGCGCCCATGGTAAAAGATATTATGGTGCATGCCTTAAAACAACAGGGCAAACTGGTACGCAATGTATTGTGTGAACATTTTGGCTATTCCCGCCAGGAATTATTTGATCTGATCAAAATGAAAAACCTGCGCAGCTTTGATGAAGTGCTGGATACCTTTGGTAAGGGAGATGGTTGTGAAATATGCCGGCCGGCGATCAGTTCTATTATTGCCAGCCTGTGGAACGAATTAGTGGTGAAAAAAGAGCATGCGACCTCTCAGGATAGTAACGATCGCTTTTTGGCTAATATTCAAAAAGGAGGTACCTATTCGGTGGTACCGCGTATTCCGGGAGGAGAGATTACGCCGGATAAACTGATGGTGATCGCCCGGGTTGCTAAAAAGTATGGTTTGTATACCAAGATAACCGGCGGACAGCGCATTGATATGTTTGGCGCTCATGTAAACGACCTGCCAGATATATGGGAAGAATTGATCGCTGCCGGATTTGAAAGCGGGCACGCCTACGGAAAAGCGCTGCGCACCGTAAAAAGTTGCGTGGGCAGCACCTGGTGCCGTTTCGGTTTACACGACAGCGTAAGCTATGCCATAAGGATTGAAGAACGCTATAAAGGGCTGCGCGCGCCGCATAAATTAAAATCAGCCGTTTCGGGATGTATACGCGAGTGTGCCGAAGCCCAGTCGAAAGATTTCGGGATCATCGCCACAGAAAAAGGATGGAACCTGTATGTATGCGGTAATGGCGGTTCAAAGCCCCAGCACGCCCTGCTTCTGGCTACCGATATCGATAGCGAAACCTGCATTAAATATCTTGATCGCTTTTTGATGTTTTATATAAAAACAGCCGATCCGCTTACCCGTACCGCTACCTGGCTGAATAAAATGGAAGGAGGAATAGACTACCTGCGCAATGTGGTAGTGCACGACAGCCTGGGCATTGGCGAAGAGCTGGAAAAAGACATGCAAATGCTGATAGATAACTATCAGTGCGAGTGGAAAAATGTGGTGGAAACGCCACAGTTAAGAAGCCAGTTCGCTCATTTTATAAATGCTCCGAAGCAAAAAGATCCAACCGTAAAATTCGATACGATGCGCAATCAGAAAAAGGCTGTAAGCTGGTAAGCTTTTATTTTCCTTAATTCATTTTTCAAGTTTCTCTCAAAAACTAATACTCTATGTCGGAACAAAATTGGTTTCATGCCTGTAGTGTGCAGGATATGCCCCACAATGGCGGCGTATGTGTTAAATATGGCGAAGAGCAGATCGCGCTGTATTATTTCACGCATCGTAATGAATGGTTCGCTTCTCAGAATATGTGTCCCCATAAAAAGCAGATGGCCTTAAGCCGTGGTATGCTGGGCTCGCAGGAAGGAGAGCCTAAAATTGCCTGCCCCTTTCATAAAAAAACTTTTTCGCTGCGCGACGGTCATTGCCTGAACGATGGGGAGTGTGCTTCCATAAAAATCTTTGATGTGCGCGTGGAGGATGGAGAGGTTTATATTAAAGTTGAAAATATCAATCATTCAGCAACAACTAATAATTATCAACATGAACAAACTCTTTAAACCGCTATTTACATTGGCATTGATCACAGGTATCTGTCACACTGGTAATGCCCAGGCGCCCCCACCTAAACCGTCGCTGGCACTGTGGGACGGGATGGTTGTAGCAGGCTATGTTAATGAAGGGGCCTATGTGAACTTTGGCGGACCTGCCATTAAGTTCGCGCAAAAGCCCTTCGCTGTTACCATAGGGATGCTGCCTTCGCTGCGTATTAAAGAAGATAACGTGTCAGCAGGTGCCAAAAAAAATTCAACTGTTACACCCAGCCTGGGCGCTGGTGTTACTGTTTGGTGCAAACATATTGCGCTGCAGGTTCCTGTTTATTACAATGCCAAGACATCGACTGATGATGGCAAATGGAATGTTGGGGTGGGCATAGGTTATAAGTTCTAATCGTAATATCTGTTGTACAAACATCTTAAAACCAATGATCATGGATTATAAAAAACCTGTTGATGTAATTGCTGCGATGATACAATCGGGCAATGATAAAATTAAACTTTCGGCATCTGATCTTTTTATCCGGGGCGCGCTATCCGGTATGCTGCTGGGAATTGGCACTACACTGGCTGTGACCGGAACGGTGCAGACAGGTGTGAATCTTGTAGGGGCTTTGTTATTTCCGATCTGTTTTGTGATAGTAGTATTAATGGGCCTGGAACTGGTAACCGGCAGTTTTGCCATTTTGCCGATGGCTTATTTTAATAAACGCCAGGGTATGCCGGCCATTATTAAAAACCTGTTTATTGTTTACTTTTCTAATCTTTTTGGTGCGGTGTTCTATGCATTTTTGTTTTGGGCAGCAGTTACCGATTTCGGGCAGGCCGCCGCTTCCCCGTTGATTGCCGCTATTGTTAAAATTGCGGAGGCTAAAACTATTGGCTATGGCCAGCTTGGCGCTGCGGGTATCGGCGCGGCATTTGTCAAAGGGGTGCTGTGCAACTGGATGGTGACTATGGGAGTAGTGCTGGCAATGTGCGCCTCTTCAGCGAGTGGCAAGATTATAGCGGCCTGGATTCCCATATTTATGTTTTTTGCTCAGGGCTTTGAACATGCCGTAGTAAATATGTTTGTAATACCTGCCGGGATGATGTTTGGTGCAAAAGTCAGCTTGAGCGATTGGTGGTTCTATAATCAAATACCGGTGACGCTTGGTAATATTGCTGGGGCGCTTCTCTTTACCGCAGGCGCTTTATATTTGACGTATGGCAGAAAAAACAGAATAAATGCAGACTGCTGATGAAAACATATCCAATACAACGCTGCCTTCCAGGGCTAAAGTCGTTGCCGGCGCTGAGGATATTTCATGGTGATATTTACTATATTTTAAAAGTATTATAGCTGTGGAGCGGAAATAGGAATTATGAATGGTGAATGGTGAATAGTGAATAGTGAATAGTGAATAGTGAATAGGGAATAGGGAATAGGGAACGCTGTGAACTGCCACCTGTCAACTGTTGGTGTACGACATACCATCTGCCATGACTATGGACTATTTTCTGGCGTATAGCCTCATGCTTTAAACCTTTAGCTTTAGGCTTTTCATGTGTGTAGAAATTCTTAATACTTTGAGTTCATTCTTTTGTAATCGGATGGCGTTACTTTATAAAATTCCTTGAAACATTCTCTGAAGTATTTTAGATCATTAAAGCCTACCTCGTATGCTACCTGGGAAATGGTCTTGTCAGATTGTATTAAAAAGATTCCTGCTTTTTTTAGCCGGACCGTCCGGATAAATGTTGAAATATTCTGACCGGTCAGCGCTTTAAGTTTGGTGTATAAAACGGTGCGGCTCATATACATTTTTGCCACAAAATGATTGGCATTAAATTCAGGGTTATCCAGGTTCTCTTCTATCAACGCAATTGCTTTTCCCAGGAAGATTTCATCAGGAGAAGTGAAAGCCAGCTCCCTGGGCTTTACAAGAACATCCTTTTTAAACCTAAGGATAAGATTGGCTCTTGTTTTGAGCAGGTTGTCTACGCCCGCTTTTAAAATAGCGGGATTGAAGGGTTTTGTAATGTAGGCATCGGCGCCGATATGAAATCCTTTTTCCTGGTGTGCCGTCGATGTTTTGGCGGTGAGCAATATCACAAAAATATGGCTCGTGACAAGGTCTGTTTTAATATGCCTGCACAGATCAAAACCGTCCATAACCGGCATCTGCACATCGCTTATAATCAGATCTACCGGGTTTTGCTGCGCTATAAGGATAGCTTCTTGCCCGTTGGCTGCTTTTAAAACAGTGTATTGCCCGGCAAAGATCTGCTGTATAAAATCCTGCACATCTGCATTGTCCTCCACAATCAATAAACAGGGCGCGCCGGTTTCTTCCGCATTTATATTCGTCATTGTATCCAACGCTTCTATTTGCTGATTGCCATCCAGCACAGTGTCAATAAAGAATGGATCTTCCTGTTGCGTTTCTGTTTCCTGAACATATTCGCTGGCAGAAAGATGTCCATTTCCCGATTTAAGGAATACGGAAAAACAGGTGCCTCCTGTTTCCGTGCTTTTTACCGTTATCTTCCCCTTGTGCAGCTCTACAAGCTTTTTTACTAACGACAGTCCGATGCCGGAACCCAGATTTTTATTTTTGTGATCCAACTGATAAAACGGATCGAATATGCGGCTGATTTGTGCTGCTGAAAGGGTATCCCCAAAATTAATGATGGATATTTCTACATACGGATACTGGTTCGGATCATCATTATTTGCTGCTGCTATTTTTAGTATGATTGTTTTATTATCCTCGGTAAACTTAAAAGCATTGGCCAGCAGGTCAAAAGATTCCTTTACTTCTTCTATACATGAAACAATATTATTTTCAGAAGCCTGAAGCGACAACGCACCCGCATCTATTTTTGTAAAATCAAGTATTTCGTTGATTAGTTGCAGCAACATCCCGGCATTTCTGTACATGATGGTATGCTGCTGCCGGATGTAGCTGTTCCCTTCTTTTTTATCCATCATATCTTTCAAAGGGCCGAGGATTAATGTTAGAGGTGTCCGGAATTCGTGCGACGCATCTGTAAAAAGGCTTAGCTTCATCTGGTCTTGCTGCTCAATTCTTTCTTTCTCTCTCTTTTCTTTTATCCTTAATGCAATTAGTTTTCTTATATATAGTAATATTCCTGTGCAAACTGCTGCATAAAATAAATATGCCCACCAGGTTTTCCAGGGTGCGGGTAATATCTTTATTTTTAATGAATCTCCCTGTTCGTTCCATATACCATCCCCATTTGAGCCCTTGACTTTAAAAATATAATTTCCTTTAGGGATGTTTGTATAAACCGCTTTTCTTTGGTTGCCCACATAGTTCCAGTCTTTATCGATGCCTTCCAGCTTATACGCGAATTCATTTTTTTCGGGGTACATGTAATTTAACGCCGTGAAATCGATACTGAAATTATTTTCATTGTACTTTAAGGTGATTTGTGAGATGACATCATTGACCCTTAAATAAGGGGTGTTATTAACTTCTATATCGGTAATGTCGATATTCGGAACGAAATTGTTTTTTTGTATATCGGATGGGTTAAAATAAGTTAGCCCGTTTGTGCCGCCAAAAAATAATTCACCGTTTTTTGTTTTGAAATAGGAGCCGTAGTTAAACTCATTTCCCTGGAGGCCATCTTCTTGGTTGTAATTTTTTATTTTCCCTGTGGCAGGCTCCAGGCGGCTAAGGCCATTGTTGGTGCTGATCCATATATTGTTGTGATCGTCAGCCAGCATGCCGTACACAATATCATTAGGCAGGCCTTGTTTGGTTGAGTAGGCAATGGTTTTGTTGTTTTCGGGGTCATACATATAAGCGCCATTGCCTTCGGTGCCTATCCAGTAATGATTGTACGCATCCACAAACAGGCAATTAATGTATGTTGAATTTTCTTTTTTAAAATTGTTATCGAACGGAACGCCTGACCGTTGACGGGTTTTGATATTTATGGTTTCAAGGCCGTTGTCGCCCCCGACAATTAATACATCCGGATCTGCAGTTTGTGCAATATCCATTATGGTCTTAATATCATTATCGATTTTGGTGAGCAATTTTTTTTGGATATCATATAAAATAAGCCCACCTGTTAAAGTGCCTATCCATATATTCCCGGTTTTGTCTTCAAACAGGGTAAGCACTTTATATGCTTTTAAGGAAACAGGGCTTGTGCCGGGTGCAAAATCTATATTTCTGAATAGAAAAGGCCTGTGGCTTACATTAAGCACATTAACACCGCCATCATGTATGCCTACCCATAAATTATTATTTCTGTCGATGAGGACCGCTTTTACATTATTTGCGCTCAGGGTGTTTTGATTGCCGGGTGTATTTTTATAGTACGTAAACTTTCCTGTTTGCCTGTTGTAAAAGTTCAGTCCCCCACCTTCTGTTCCTATCCATAAGTTGCCCTCCCGGTCTTCCACCATCCCGCTTACTACTTTATAGTTTAGCTTGTTGATGGTATTCCCAAAAGCGATATTCCTGAAACCTTCTATATCTTTATTGTAATAATTAAGCCCGTCGGCCCAGGTGCCTACCCACATATCGCCGCGCGCATCACGAATGATTTTATATATTGAGTTCTGGCTAAGACTTGTTGAAATGTTGTCATCATGAACGATATGCTGCAGCTTTGTACGTTCTGAGTTTAGAATATATAAACCTGAATAGCTTCCGATCCATAAATTGCCGGAAAGATCCTCGCAAATAGTGCGCACACCGGAGTTAACCGGTGTTGTATTATTAAATTGGAAGTCGTCAAAATGCTGAGTGCCGGGGTTGTAGGTGGCAAGTCCCTGCTCATATCCCAGCCAAAGCGTGTTTTTTCGATCTGTAAATAAAGTGGGTAAATCATTTAAGTGTATGCCGGTCTTATTTTTTTGAGGGTATTCAATATGTTTAAAGATCTTCGTTTTCGGATTATAAATATCGACATACTTTGTATTGCAGATCCAGATAGTTCCGTCTTTTGCTTTCAACAAAAAGCGTGTATTATTATCACTTAATGAGTTGGGATTGTTTTCCTGTTTTTTTATTTTTTCAACTTTATTGTTTTTTATATTAACCTCTAAAATGCCATTATCTGTTGCTACCCATAAAAAACGATCGTTTACCTGTAATATATTTCTAATGATTTCTCCGGAAAGCGCATTGCCGGCGCTTTTGCCGGGTAGCTGCATCCGGATAAAATTATCTGAATACGGGTTGTATTTATTTAAACCCTGCTGTGTCCCGATCCACAAATTGCCGGCATTATCCTCATAAATCGCATGAATGGTATTATTACTAAGGCTGTTGGTATCCGAAGAATAATGGCGATAAACAATAAACCTGCTGCCGTCAAATTTATTAAGGCCGTCTCTGGTGCCAAACCATAAATATCCTTTCTTATCCTGTAGGATTGCCATTACGGACCTTTGAGAGAGTCCGTTAAAAGAAGTGTAATGTTTAAATTTTAAATCATTTGCGCCCGGAGCAGTTTGTTGTCCTGGCGAATAGAGCCAACAAAAACAAAAAAGTAGCATACCTAAAAAATATCTGCACTTCATTATACTATTTAACGTGAGTTATGGATGTTTGGAAACCAATACCCATTTTTTAACGTCATTCCGATGAGTTCCGTATAGCGGAACGAAGAGGAATCTCTCCCAAATTCAGGAGATTTCTCCGCCCTTCACTGCGTTCCGGGCACGGGCATCGGATGACAGCTACCATTGCGTTTGAGATTGTTTATAAATTCAGGAATACCCAAAACTCAGGCAGTGGTTTGTGTATGCACACATCACCTCCAACGGTGAGCATTTCAATGAAATTGACAGCGGCTTATTGTAAATCATTCAGCGCCTGTTTAAAATAGTTACCTGCAATGATATGATATATTCCTGCTGACTATGCAGCGCATCGCAGATAGAACTGTTGTTTGATGGACCAATCTCCGAAAGCTGCGGACAATGCAAAATTTCCAGAATAAATTTTAAACAAGCGCTCAATTATTAGAACTTTCTAAAATCCCATTGGCCTCTGTAGGGTCTGCTGCGCATAAGATTCGCATAGTCGTCATTGAAAGATTCCTTAGCCGGATCCCACTGCAGGTCTTTCTGAAGTTCATAAGCAATATTTACGGCATTGCATACGGTAGCGCTGCAATGCCCGATCTCAACATCACAAATGGGCTTTGAGCGTTTCTTAATAGCATCAACCCAATCCTGGTAATGATTGTCGCTAAAATATAACCGTTTGTCACCCGTGCCGAATTTTAATGTAGCCAGTTGCTCCGGGTTTGTCTTCAAAAAGGAGCGGCTTACTTCAATCTTTCCTTTATCTCCTATAAACTGTATGGCATTTCCTTCGCCCCAGTTTGTATGATTTACGGTAACGCCGTTGGCATATACAAAAGACAGCCCGTTTAAAGCGCCCGGTTTTTTCGGCGGTATAAATTTTACCGGCCCGGACTGATCCATGCCCAAAGCCCATTGCACAATATCAAACATGTGGGCGCCCCAATCTGTTATATATCCTCCTCCAAAATCCCTGTATCCACGCCACCAGGCCCATTTATTGTCTTCAATAGGGGGCGACAGGGTAGGGTGGTAGCCCCGGTATAAAGAAGGGCCTATCCACAAATCCCAATCGAGATAGTCGGGAACGGGCATCGATGGCAGGTCACATTGTTTTACAGGTTCTCCTACCGAAACGTTGATTTCTTTTACTTTTCCGATGTACCCGTTATATACCAGTTCAGCCGCCTGCCTGAAATTAAAAGAGGAGCGCTGCATACTGCCTGTCTGGAATACCCGTTTGTATTTCCTGGTCGCGTCAACCATAGCTCTTCCTTCTGCAATGGTAAGCGCTAATGGTTTTTCGCAATAAATATCTTTACCGGCTTTGGCCGCATCAATGGCAATTTGTGCGTGCCAGTGATCGGGTGTTGCAATGACAACAGCATCGATATCTTTTCTTTGCAGTATTTCTTCGTAATGCTTATATCCTTTTACAGTGGTGGCTACCTTTTTTTCGTTGGCTTTTTGAGCCAGCTCTGTAAAATGGATTAATTTTTTAGCGTCAACATCGCATGCCGCCAGTATTAATGTTTCTTTAGTTCCGTTGATGTTGTTTAATAATGTTAAAGATTGTTTACCTGTGCCTATATACCCCAGGTTGATGCGATCGTTGGGTGCGATATATTTATTACCGCCCAAAGCAGCACGCGGGATAATAGTAAAAGCCAGCGCTCCTTTAGCGGTCTGGCCAATAAATTTCCTTCTTTTCATCTGTATGTTTTTATTTTTTAAACAGTCTCTTACCTGTTCAGGATACTGCTGGAAAATTCAACACATTTTTTCACCTCTTGTACGGCGTCGGAAGCAGGAGGTATTGTATATTCAAGCTCAACGCTAACAGGAATTTTATAGTGCTTGCTCTTCAGCAGATTTAGTATTTCGGCCAACGGCGTATCTCCCTGGCCCCAGGGCAGGTTAGCGCCTCCGTTTTCCTTATTCTTCCTGTCTTTAAGGTGCATAGAGGTGATACGCTTATGATTGGCTTGTATAAACGCCAATAAGTTTTCCTTTGTATTTTTTCCTCCGGCGGCTATATAATGCCCGCAATCCAGGTTGATGGAATTGTATGGCGATTGTGCAAGCGCTGTTTTCCATGCCTCATCATTACCCTGCAGGTGATTGTGATACGACACATATATCTTATGTTTGGAGGCCAGCCTGCCTAATCTTTCCGATTGCCCGGGATCTTTGGGCAGTTCTACCGTTACAGTTTTAGCGCCCAGCGTTTTCGCTGCTTCTAAAGCATATTCTATTTCTGCATCGGTATTATTGGGGCCTAATGCATCGGGTTTAAAAGCGTAAATGCTTACCCCGGCATCATTGAACATTTTTTTTACTTTTTTATATCCATCCATTGACAGGGAGGTCCGCCATGCCGCTACTTTCTGGGGATCTTTCGGCCGCCCCAGGTATTCTTCAACAGGATTGCCCATTAGTTCTGTAGCATTAATGCCGCTATTAACTATATGGTTTAACACCTGTTCAAGATTGCCAGGCATTGACCGGTAGGAGTAAGTGATGACACCTACCTGCACCCCGGAAAATTTTGAATCAGGTTTTTGACCAAAACCCAAAAGGCAAAACAACATAAGGGTGCAGAAAGGCAAAATAGCTTTGATGGAAAGATATTGATGACGCATAATTATTTATTAAAAAGAATTAAAAAGATAAGAATAAGCCGGGCAAACAGCGTTTACATTTAATACAATTACAAATATAACGATTACGATATTTAAACTATGTTTGGGTGCATTACGACTGCGACAATTTGGAAGGCACTCCAATATTTAGCCGGCTATCTATCGTTGACGCGTTTCATCGCTCAGGCGGATAAGCGCTTCAATATAATAATAGTCTGCATAATTCAGCGGCACGTCAACTTCGTTCCCGTGAGGAATACTTCCTACGCTGTGCCTGAGTATAAAATTGCCGTTTTCGCCGGGCTTCGCCGCAAATACATTCCCCGAAAGCGTATTGACAATATGTTCCGCATTTTTTAAATATTTACCATTGGTATAATTGCTCAGTTCTATAAATGCAGCAGCCATTATAGCTCCTGCCGAAGCGTCGCGTTTTTCATCCGGAATATTGGGCGCATTAAAATCCCAGTAAGGCACCCCGTCTTTAGGGTAATTAGGATGATTCAAAATGAACCCGGCGATCTTTTCGGCAAAGTCCAGGTATTTTTTATCCTTAGTATAGCGATAGCACATGGTATAACCGTAAAGCGCCCACGCCTGTCCGCGGGCCCAGGCGCTTTCGTCTGCAAAGCCCTGTGCGGTAACCCGGCTGAGTACTTCGCCGGTTTCGGGATCGTAATTTACCACATGATAGGAACTGCCATCCGGCCTGAAATGATTTCGCATAGTGGTATTGGCATGGGCAATGGCGATGTCTTTATACTTAGTATCGCCGGTGATGTTGCTTGCTTCAAAAAGCAACTCCAGGTTCATGAGGTTGTCAATAATTACAGGAAATTTCCATCCCCGTTCTTTCTGCCATCCAGAGGTTACGTCCCAGCTCTGAATACAGCCCACATTTTTATTAAACCGGGTAATTAAGGAATTAGCAGCATCTGTCAATACCTGTTTGTAAGAAGTGTCTCCTGTTATGCGATAGGCTTTCCCATAAGAATTATTAAATATAAACCCCAGGTCATGATCGTTAGTGAGGTTCTTGTGATCTTTGTAAATTTTCTGGGCGGCGATGGCTGCCTGCTGCCATTCCTGATCTTTGGTTTTTTCGAAAAGCATCCAGCAAGTGCCTGGCCAGAAGCCCTCTGTCCAGTCGTAAGGTGTTTCTATCCATCGGATCTGCCCGTTCTTTTGTATGCTTCTTGGAATATTATTGGCTTTTATTGCAGCCTCACGCAATCCGGTGAGTTGTTGTGCTGCATGCTGTAACCGGTTTTCGGTATCGGTCCGGACCGGCTTGCACCCGGCAAATACAACTAACGCCATTAAAAAAGCAGACTTAATAATATCCATTTTTATTTGAATTATTTACCGGCAAGATAGCATATTCCGGCCCCGGCGATAGAGGGGTATTTGTCTAAATACAAGGTGTAAAATGTCTGGTTTTATATTATTTTGTTGTTGTTGCATTTCTGAAATTCATTTTTCCCCCTTAAACACTGCAATTTTCAAAATACCCCCTTATTTCAGACGCTTACCCCCTTTTGGCATGCAGTGCATTCTTCTATATTTGTTCAAGACAAGTTCCGGTCAGTAATTCCAAAACAGTACTGCCTGGTCCTTGCAATTTTTTAAACGATTGAAATATGAAAAAGAATTTGCCTTTACTATTGCTGTGCCTTTTATTAATAATTGCCTGTAAGCGCTCTATTGACACTACCCCTGTTATTCCACAAACGCCTTCCGGTTTGAGGTATATAAATGTGGATACGGTAAGGGAAGGACAAAGTGCCATTTCCCTGGCGCCTACGGTTCAAACTGGCGGGCTTATTCCTGAGTTCGAAATAGTGAGCGGCAGGAAACATGACGGAACACTGTTAGATAATACCTATTTGCAATATGTTGCAATCGGTGGAAGTTCCGTTATTGAAAAAACAGTGGACAGTAGTTTAGGATTGTCGTATCCGGACGGTAGCCTGGTTAAAACAGTAAACGCTTATAATTCGGCTTCCAACGGGATCATTACGCTGAAAGCCGGTAATAATTTCAGCGTAGGCGACTATTATTTTACCATTAAAGTAACTACCACATACCAGGGCGTTGAATATACTGCTGTTTTTGATGATGCTTTCAGGATTCATGTGGCTCCTCTTTTGCCCTCCAACCTTATTTATTCTCCCAAGAACCAGAACCTGGTTTATGGGCGCTCCAGTAAAACCACGGCGCCCCTGCTTCCTAATGCCAATACTGATGTTTCCTTTGAACTGGGTAATTATACGGATGAGCTGGTTATTGATCAGACAACCGGCATTGTCTCTTTATCTCCCAATTACGTGTACACCAAATATGACACGCTGACACCTGTTATTAAAGTAATCAGTAATATAAGCGGGGAAACGGTTTCGTTTGAGAATAAACTAACTACTATTATTACGGACAAGCCTGAAGTAATGCCTACGGAAACGATATATATATATATTATCCAACACTTAATGTGAACACGGCATATCCCAGCGGGGGAGTTGGTTATACAGTGCAGACTGATATAGCGGGCGTGTCTACCCGGATATGGGGAAACAGGACAAATTCTGTTGCCGCTTACCTGGTGGCGCCTGCAGAGCGGCCTGCCGCAAATACCGGGCAAACAATTTTAGAAACCTGCACCTTCTCCTCGGCAGCGGCTACCACACCTGTAAGTACGTGGATGGTTACCACAACGCAGGATCTTACTCCATACCAATATGGTTATAAGCTGTCGTTCAATTATTATTATATGCCCGCATACCAAACCTATATGAGCGACGGGCGTACACCCACCGACCTTGAAATTTATATATCAGCAGACTATACAGGTGGCGATATACAGGATGCCGAAGGAAACTGGGTAAACGGAACCTGGCAAAAGGTGAACACAAGCATGAACTGCCAGCGCTCGGAAGGAACCAGCAGTACCGGGCAATCTTCCGGCGCTCCGTGGGGAACAGTATTTACCGGCACCCCTTACCCGGGAGATCAAAAAGGGGCGGATCCTGAAGGAAGAAAAAATGCTTCCACAACTTTTTATGGAAAGTGGGTTAAATGCTCTTATGATATTCCGTCCTCGCTCATTTCCACCCATTTTACGGTGGCCTTTAAAGTGGCTTCCTATTTTGAAGGAGAGCTGCTCAACAACACAACAGCGCCTGGAAGAGGGGGCTCTTATTTTATATCAGACTTTAATTATAAAGCAGAAGAACCTTCTAATTAATTGCGCATAACGCGGAGTTTGATTTTCAGAAGTATTAAGTAAAGTTTTGCCATTCAGAAAATACAATTTAAAAGCATGAAATCATTTCAACTATTATTATTCGCTATGTTTATCTTAACCATAACGGTATCCGCACAAAAGAGCATTACGGGAATTGTTGCGGGCACTGACGGGAAACCCATTGCGGGAGCGAATGTAACCATAAAGGGTACAACTACTGGCGTCAGTACTGATGTTGACGGGAAATACAGTATTACAAATGTAAAACCATCAGATATCCTTGTTTTCTCACACGCTGGTCTTTTGTCAATAGAAAAAGAGGTACAGAATCAAACCACCATTAATGTGATGCTTACGCCCCATGATAACAGTCTTGATGAAATTGTGGTAGTAGGATATGATGCCGTCAAAAAGAAAGATCTTACAGGAGCCGTGGGCATTGTAAATCCAAAGGAAATAATAGATGTTCCGGCGGCTAATTTTGACCAGGCGCTTGCGGGCCGGGTTGCGGGCGTGGATATAACCTCTGTTGATGGAACACCCGGAGGCGAAACAGACATTGTCATCAGGGGTGGTAATTCGATAACCGGCAGCAATGCTCCTTTATATGTGGTAGATGGAGTGCCGTTGCTCGACTTCAACCCTTCCAGCCTTAATGTGCATGATATTAAGAGTTTTGATATCTTAAAGGATGCTTCTGCCACAGCTATATACGGTTCCCGCGGCGCCAATGGCGTTATTGTAATTACTACTGTTGGCGGGCGTAATGATGGTAAAACAGATGTCAATTTTACCACTTCGGGATGGTGGCAAACTATTCCAACCCGTTTGAATGTAATGAATGCTTATGAATACGTAAAGTACCAGCAAACCCTGGCTTATGCCAATGACAGCTATGTGCCGGGAACAAATGTGAACCAGTTTATTGCTTCCTGGATAGACCCGGAATTATATAAGAATGTGCAGGGAACTGATTGGCAGGATGAAATTTTCAGGACTTCTTTTTCCAACAACCATACTATCTCCTTAAGAACAGGCAATAAAAATACCACGCTGACGTATAGTGGCAACTATCTGAACCAGGAAGGCACCCTGATCACTTCCTCTTTCCGAAAGATCAATAACCGTCTCAAATTTACACATAAGATCAGGAGCAACCTGGAGGTGAATGGCCAGGTGGATTACAGCCATCTGAATTATAACGGCCTGCAGGTTTCGGGGCTTACCGCAAGCAGTGTGATAAGAGACGCGGTTTCTTTCAGGCCCGTGCAACCCCTTAATCCTATAGATGACGACGAAAGCATTATCGCCGATACGGACCCCTATCTGATTAACCCGGTGGTATCATTAACTAAAACTGACCAGACGCGCACGGATGATATCCTTTCAGGTACATTGGGTCTTAATTACAGGTTCCGGAAAAAATTTGATCTGAATATGATCGGGAATTACAGAACGACAATAAGAGAAAATACTATTTTTTATAAACAGGGTACCTACGAGGCCGAGCGCACCACCCGTGGAATCAACGGATCAATAACAGATTACCGGTATGATATTTTATCAACCTCGAATACGTTGCGGTATAAAGACCAAAAAGGTAAGCACGATTATACGGCGCTCATCGGGTTCGAGTCTCAGGTAAACACATCCAAATCTTCTTATTTGAGAAATACAAATTTGCCAACTGATGAGTTTGGTATAGGAAACCTGGGCATCGCCACTACTCCCACCATCGCCTCCTCATCCGATTCGAAGAATGCATTGTTGTCGTATTTCGGAAGAATAAATTACACATACGACAACCGATACCTGGCAACAATTAATTTCAGAACAGACGGATCTTCAAGATTCAGAAGAGAAAACCGTTGGGGGTATTTCCCTTCATTCTCAGTAGCATGGAAAATGAAGGAAGAAAAATTCCTGAAAAATGCGGCCGCGCTTACCGATTTGAAGTTACGGGGCGGATGGGGACTTACAGGGAATAATCGCGTCGGAGATTTTGATGCTTATAACCTGTATTCGATCAGCACTTCCAGCGGTTATGTCCTGGGCGATGCACAGTCTTATTCGCCCGGCGCCTATCAAAGCAATATGGCTGTTCCCGATCTGCGTTGGGAAACTACTGCGCAAACCAATATCGGCCTGGACGTTGAATTTTTCAAACGCTTTAATATAACCGCTGATATTTATAAAAAGAACACAAAAGACCTGTTATTAAATGCGGATATGGCTTTAAGCACCGGCTTTGGAACCGTACAGCAAAATGTTGGAGAAGTGTCCAACAAAGGGCTGGAGCTTACTATTGATGCACAGATCATAAAAAAGAAAAACTTTAACTGGACGTCCAGGTTTAATATCTCCTTTAACCGGACTAAAACAATTAAATTAAACAGCGGCCAGGATCAGTTATTAACAGATCCCCGTTGGGACACACAGTTTATGCAGACGGAGTACCAGTATATTACCAGGGTAGGTCAACCAGTGGGAATGATATATGGTCTTCAGTTTGATGGAATTTACCAGTTGGATGACTTTATACAAACGGCAAATAACAGCTATCAGTTAAAAGAAGACGTTCCCTCATACCAGACCAATATGCGCCCCGGTATGGTAAAATTCAAAGATCTGAACGGAGATGGTGTGATCAATACCGATGACCGGACGATTATCGGAAATCCTAATCCCAAACAGATTGGCGGTTTCTTCAACAGTTTGCGGTATAAAGCCTTTGACATGCAATTCTTATTTCAGTGGGTTTATGATTTTGATATCCTGAACGGAAACAGATCCGAGTTTGGCAGTATTTATAATACGGGCAGAAACGGGTTAAAATCACTTACAGATATCTGGACCCCGACAAATACAGAAACCAATATCGGCGGCATGCGGTACGATGGTATTAATCTCATCGTTCCTTATGGCTATAAGCTCGATTCCAGGCATATTGAGGACGGGTCTTATGTGAAATTTAAGACGGTGTTCATTGGGTACAATCTGCCCGGAGATATATTGCGAAAATTGCGTCTGCAAAGATGCCGGATAACCTTATCTGCGCAAAACCTGTTTACCTGGACTAAATACACGGGCTATGATCCGGATGTGTCCGTGGGCAGATACGGAGCGCTTACGCCGCGCCTGGATTATTCTGCTTATCCCCAATCAAGAACAATTTCGGGCGGCATAGATATTACATTTTAAAAGCATGCTGCGTTGAAAAATGAGTATAATAAAAATATCCATTATCGTTTTCTAAAATCATTAAAGGTCGCAGCCGGCCATTAAACTATAAAATAATATACAGATGAAAAAGAAAAATATTCACTTGCCAATAATTTTTCTGTTCCTTTCTGCACTTATATCCTGTAATAAAATGCTTGATGTAACGCCCACCACTTCATGGACAGATGAAACATTTTACACTACGGCATACCAGGCCAACCTGGCATTATCTGGTATTTACAGCCAGTTGTCTAAAGAGAGCCTGTATGGCTATATGTTTAATGTAATGCTGGAAGCCGGAACAGACGAAATGTACACCAACGACCCGGGCGCTACCTGGGCTGCGGCAAAGTATGGCTATACTTCTTCAAGCGATCAGGTAAAAAATACATGGCTGCAGTTTTACAGTTGTATTCAGTTGGTGAACCAGTTGGAAAAAAATCTTAAAGCAGATTTATTTTCCGAAGATGAGTATAATCTTATCCTGGCAAAAGCAAGGTTCATGCGTGGTTTTTCTTATTTCACCCTGGCCAATTGGTTCGGTCCCGTTCCTTTAAGGCTGACACCCAGCACCAGCCAGGCCGATAATGATTTTCCCCCGTCTCCCGTATTGGATGTATATAAACAGGTGGAAACAGATTTTTTATTTGCGGCCGATCATCTTTTGCATGCCAGCGATTCTAAATACATAGCCGGTGAGCCCAATAAAATGGCAGCTCATGGTTTACTGGCAAGACTTTATTTAAGAATGGGAGGATTTCAGCCTTATCTATCAGCTAATGAAGCGGATTGCTATTTTGATAACCCGCAACAATATTTTCAAAAAGCAAAAGAACAATGTGAGATTATTATTAATGACGGCTGGCACGGTATTGTGCCTTACTCAACAGATCCGGAAAGTTACCGGAACCATTTTTTAAATTACCTTCAGGAAAAATACGATCTGAAAGAATCCCTGTACGAAATTTCATTTGGAAACCTGAGTACATCCGGTATTACCGTTCATGGCAGGTTAGGAAATATCAATGGTGTTGAGTTTGTGGGCACATCGGGCATACCAAGAGGGTTTTGCAACGTAAACGCCGGTCTTCCGGTGTATTTAAAATATTCCCAGGAAGATAAGAGAAGGGGATGGAATATTGCCGGCTATAAGAATAATTACAGCTCATCTACCGGGCAGTTTACCATGAAATATATTTTTGATAGTCCTTTAGACCAGGAATATGGAATTGGTAAATACAGAAGATGGGAGCCTACCAATCTTGCCGAATTAAAAAGCAAGGGCTCTATAGTAAGCGCGCCCTATACCATACTGAACAGTGGTACGGCATCGGCAACAGATGCTAACTTTACGGGGACCAATTTCCCGATCCTGCGTTATTCAGACGTATTACTGATGTATGCAGAAGCGATTATAGGCGGCCGTTTTGGAACAGCAAATGCGGATGGCGCTGCGGTGAACAGTCTGAACATTGTAAGGGAAAGGGCCGGGCTGGAGCCTTATGGCGGGAGCATTGCCCATGATGATTTTTTTAATGAACTGGTAGATGAAAGGTTAAGAGAATTTTGTTTTGAAGGCCTGCGCAAGCAGGATCTGATCAGGTGGAACTTAATAAAAGAAAAGCTGGACGAAACAAATGAAGCGATCACAGGTTATGCAAACTATTCTGCTACCAATCAATATCACCAGGCGTATCTGACCCCCGGTAATACTTTTGATAAGGCAAAACATTACTACCTGCCTTATCCGCTGCAGGAAATATCCATTAACCCAAGCCTTACGCAAAGAGCCGGATGGTAATAACTGTTGAAATAGTAAAAACATATATAAATATGAACTTTAAAAAGATGAAACCGATCTTATCCCATTGCCGCATAAACGTCTATTTTACTATATTACTTTTCCTGTATAGTGCCAGCGGTTTTGCGCAGTACCAGGGAAGTGCCACTTCTTACAATTACGGTCAGATCAAACAGCACCCCAGGCTTTTGCTCAATAAGGGAGAAGAGAATGCCGTGCAGCAAGCCATCCAAAAAAGTCCTGAGCTGGGAAAGATCGATGCTTATATAAAAAATGAAGCAGACAAATTAATTGCACAGGAACCGCTCACGTATAAAAAAGAGGGTAAGAGGCTGCTGGCCGTTTCCAGGAAAGCTTTAACAAGGCTATATTATCTTTCCTATAGTTACCGGATGACAAAGGATAAGAAATACCTGTACAGGGCTCAAAAAGAACTTGAAGCAGTATGCTCATTTGAAAACTGGAATCCAACCCATTTTTTAGATGTAGGAGAAATGTGTATGGGGGTTGCGATTGCTTATGACTGGTTGTACAACGATTTACCGGCAACTACAAAAGCGATAGCCCGTAAAGCGATTTTAGAAAATGCTTTTGCGGCATCGGATAATAAATCGGATGCCTGGTTCCTGGATGCGCACAGCAACTGGAACTCTGTTTGCAATGCCGGGCTGGTATTTGGCGCTTTGGCTGTAATGGATGAAGAAAAAGAGAAATCCATTGCCATTATTGAGCGTTCTTTAAAATCAAATGTATTGCCCTTAAAAGCATTTGCTCCCGATGGTAATTATCCCGAAGGGCCGGGTTACTGGAATTATGGTACTTCGTTCGAGGTGATGCTGATCGCTGCATTAGAGAGCGCTTTAGGGTCGGATAATGGTCTTTCCCAATCCCCCGGGTTTTACCAGTCGGCATATTATATGCTGTTTGCACAAGGCGCTTCAGGTTTTTATTTTAACTATTATGATTGTGGAAGGGCCGTTGCGCCTTCTCCAACCATGTTCTGGTTTGCCGGTAAATTAAAAGATCCTTCGTTGATCTGTCATGAGATACCTTTAATCAAAAGCGGACGATACACAAATGGTTCGTCTGATGATGAAAGGATTTTGCCGAATGCCCTGGTATTTGCCAAAAATATAGACCTGTCAAAAGCGGTAGCGCCTTCTCAAAAAATATTTACAGGTAATGGCATTACTCCTGTATGTATCGTTCGTACCAACTGGAACAACCACCAGGGACGTTACCTGGGAATAAAAGGAGGAATGGCTTCGGACGGGCATGCGCACATGGACCAGGGTACTTTTGTATATGATGCCGGAGGGCTGAGATGGGCGATGGACTTAGGGCTGCAAAGTTATATAACGCTGGAGTCTAAAGGCGTTGACCTATGGAATATGAGCCAGAATTCTCAGCGCTGGGATATATTCAGGTACAATAATTTAAACCATAATACTTTAACCATTAACAACCAGCGGCATAATATAAATGGTAAAGCAAATATTATTGAAACGTATAAAGAAGGAAACGAACTGGGCGCAAAAGTTGATCTTACGCCGGTATTAAATCTGAATGATGAATTAAAGCTGGCCACCCGGAAAGCCACCATCGTTGGCGGGGCATATCTTAAAATCGAAGATGTATTGGAAACCGGAAGCAAGCCGGTTGATCTGCGTTGGAATATGGTAACGCCTGCTATTGCCAAAATAGTAGATAAACAAACGATAAAACTTTCTCAGCAGGGAAAAGAAATTTTAGTGGAATTCAAATCGGATATTCCTTTCAACCTGGTTATACGCCCGTCAGAAAATCCTGCAAAATATAAATGCGAATTCGGCAATTATAACTACGGCGATTATAATCAAACCAATCCCGGAACGGTGATGATTGGTTTTGATGCAAAAATTCCTGATCAGAAAAAAAGTTCTTTTACCGTTGTGTTTGAGGATGTTCAAACAAAAAATTTATTAAAAAAGAACACCATTGTACTGGACGCGCCTAATCCAAGTAGTGCTTCGGAAGGGGACAGGCTGTACCACGATAGTTCGCCGATTGGCATTAGTCAAAGTGGAGCATTTGAGCCGTTGGAAGAGCCGGATTGGTTTCCCTATGGTCAGACAGATATCGGGAGCGTTTTGGGAAAATCATTCAGTTTTAAGATCAGCGCCAAAAGAATTACCGCGTCAGGCGTTGCAGATGCAGGCATTGACAGATCTGCAGACGGGCAGTTGGGTATAAGAGGTGGCGATGGAAATGGCATTGATCCCAAAGAAGGACACCTGCTGGGCCTGGATTTGCGGAATGTACCTCCATCCGTAAGTTTTACAATTACCAAGATTATGTTTACGGGGATGGATGGTTCTAAATCGTGTACAGTTGTAAGCCGGGCCCATCCGGATAAAATGATGATGGTCGGCGGAAATGGCACAAATAAAACAGTAGATCTGCAGATCACAGAAAATCTTAAGCGACGGTTTACAGATGTTTCTGATTTAAAGTTAACCCTGAAAGGCGGCGGGCAAAATGAAACATTACTTTCTATATTTAATACAGGAGAAGCCGGTGGTTTTCGCATTGCCGGCTTTGAAATGACTTTGGCCGAATCACGTTGAAAGAACTATTTATATCTGTTAGTCTTCATACTGCACATTAAATAGCGAAGTTGTCTAAACTTGTAAACAGGGTAGGATGGCTTAGGGCGGCAGTGCTGGGTGCTAACGATGGATTGTTATCAACTACCAGTATTGTAATAGGAATAGCAGCTGCTGAAACCGGCCGAAATACAATAGTGCTTGCTGCTTTAGCAGGAATGATAGCAGGAGCGTTATCGATGGCTGCCGGAGAATATGTTTCGGTAAGCTCACAGGCCGACACAGAAAAAGCCGACCTGGAACGGGAACAAAGAGAATTGGATGAAATGCCTGAAACAGAGCTGATAGAGCTCGCTAAAATTTATGAAAAAAGAGGCGTTAGCAAAGAAGCGGCAATGCAGGTAGCTATTGAATTAACCAATCATAATGCTTTGCAGGCACATGCGCTGGACGAATTAGGCATTAATGAAATGACACAGGCAAAACCATTGCAGGCTGCATTTGCTTCATTTGGTTCTTTTTTAGCTGGCGCAGTTTTGCCGTTTTTGGTTTCCCTGCTTGCACCCCTTACCCAAATGGTCTTTTATCAGTATTGTTTTTCTATAATCTTTTTAATGCTGCTGGGTGCCATTTCGGCTAAAACAGGCGGCTCCAGGATATGGCCTTCCGTTGCAAGGATCTGTTTCTGGGGTACAGTAGCAATGGGCATAACAGCATTTGTTGGCCATTTGTTTGGCGTAAACATAACCTGATGCATTAAGGGTAAATTGACGGTAAATATTTTCTATAATTTTGATAGACTAATAAAAACAAATATTTTTGAGACCTGTTTTTTTACAATAAGCATTATGAAATGGCCATATAACAAATAAGATAATGAAAAAAATAAAAGAGTGGATACATACCCCGAACAGCAAGATCGTTTTATTGCTGATAACGGCAATTTTCGGCGCTGGTAAGTTAACGGGGCAGCCGGTTAGTACCCGGCCGAATATTTTGTTTATTATGGCCGATGATCTCACCATGCGGGATATTGAACCCTATGGCAGCCGGCAGGTACGTACGCCCAATTTATTACAACTGGCGCAGGAGGGCATTTGCATGGATAATATGTATAACCTGGTGCCTGTTTGTGCGCCTACCCGGCAAACCTTGCTCACCGGCCTCGGCCCGGTGCGTAATGGCGCGTATCCTAACCATAGCGAAATATATGAAGGTATTAAAACATTGCCGGTATATTTTAAGGAGCTGGGATACAGAACGGCATTGATCGGGAAAAAACATTTTGGCCCGTTGCCATCGTTCCCGTTTGATTTTTTGGGTGGCAGGGATGGCGATAATGGTAAGGGCCAGGATGTGGATTTGAGTAAAGCGGAACAATATATAAGCGAGTCGGGCGATCAACCATTCTTCCTGATGTTTACCAGCAACCAGCCGCATACGCCCTGGAACCGGGGAAACCGTAAGGTATATGATCCGGAAAAAATTGTATTAGCGCCCAATATGATTGATACTAAGCTGACCAGGGAAAGAATGGTGGATTATTTTGCCGAAATTACTTACCTGGACAGCCTGGTGGGGTATTGTTTGAACATCATCGATAGAGCCGGAAAAAAGGACAACACGATTGTAATATTTGCTTCGGAACAGGGCAACTCATTTCCTTTTTCTAAATGGACCTTATACGATCAGGGATTGCGGTCGGGCTTTATTGTCCGTTGGCCCGGAAAGGTACAACCGGGAACAAGAAATGAAGCAATGGTGCAATACACGGATATTCTGCCCACGCTGCTCGATATTGCCGGAAAAGCCCCGGCCGGCATCAATACCGGCTCTGAAGATACCTATGGCAATACCGGGTTTGACGGAGTGAGCTTTAAAGAAGTGTTGCTGGGCAAAAGCAACCACATTCATAATTATGTTTTTGGTATCAACACTACGCGGGGCATTATTAAAGGAAGTGAAGCCTATGCAAGCCGTTCCGTTAAAAACGACCGGTACCTGTATATCCGCAATCTCAATTTTAAAGAGCGGTATGCTAATGTGGTTACATCTTCCCCTTTGTTTAAACAATGGCTGGATGCAGACCCGGTAAGGGCAACGAAATATATAATAAGACCGGAAGAAGAATTGTATGATGTGGTAAATGATCCCTGGCAGTTAACCAACCTGGCTGCTGACCCCGGGTATAAAAAAGTAAAGCAGGAATTGTTGAAACAGCTGGAAGCGTTTATGAAGCAGCAGGGCGATGAGGGTATAAAAACAGAAATGAATGCTTTGAGCAGGCAGCCCCGGCATAACGGGGATCAAAATAGTGAAAAGGATGATTAAGATTACATGA
>JASGEW010000045.1:0-3828 GCA_047606125.1 Niabella sp.
AACTTTTCCTATATATTTGCATCCCTTTTGGTGAGGTGGATGAGTGGCTGAAATCAGTAGTTTGCTAAACTGCCGTACGGGTTAAACTGTACCAAGGGTTCGAATCCCTTCCTCACCGCCAAATAGATGATCAAATCTTTGTAAAAAGCTCGGAAATGCAGTGTTTTCGGGCTTTTTTCTTTTTGAAACCCATCAAAATTGCATAAAAATTCTCTGTTTTGACGCGCGTAAATCGTAGAGTATCGGCACCCCCAAAAAAGTACTCTACGGTTTCGGCGCAAACCCGCTCCCGGTAAGGGGTTCAGCGGATGAACATCTTGTTTTGGAAAGAGCTCATTTGGAAATTTGTTAACCCGAAAATGAGCAATTATGTTGGAAAAAAGTATCGGGCTGCTTTTCTTCTTGAAAAAGCCCAAAAATTACCCAAAGGGTAATTCTAAAGATGTTTATTTAAAAGTTACTGTAGATGGTGTTCCCAGGGAGCTTTCCTGTAAGCGGAAATGGGATCCCCGGCGCTGGAATCCACATGCTGGCCGGGCAACTGGCAATAAAGAAGATGCCAGAGAGTTAAATATGTACCTGGATACCTTGAAAACGATGGCTTATGACGCCAAACGGCAATTGTTGGATCGGGGCAAGATGATAACAGCAGTTGCCATTCGTGACCTCATTACAGGGGTCGAAGAACATCGGCGAAAATTAATAGTCCTTTTCCAGAAGCACAACGATGAAATGAAAAAAATGATCGGTAATGGTGTAGCAAAAGGGACATGGACCAATTTTAATACTTCGTTAAATCATACCAGGGAGTTTATCAGGTTCAAATACAAGATGGACGACATTAATATCCTGGCACTAGATATGGATTTTATCAAGGATTTTTATAACTGGTTCCGGGCTGAAAAGAAGCTCAGTCGAAATTCAACGCTGAAAAACATCGCGAATATGAAAAAAATTGTATTGGATGCAATGGACAGAGGATGGCTTTTATCAGACCCGTTTGCTCGATTTGATATGAGCCGAGATGAAGTGAACCCCACTTTTCTCACGATGGACGAATTGCAAAAGATCTCAGAAAAAGATATTGCAAATGAACGGCTTAAACGTGTCCGGGATGTCTTTGTCTTTTGTTGTTTTACAGATTTGGCATTTATAGATGCAAAACAATTGAAGCGTAGCGAGATCGTGCAGGGGTTTGATGGAGAATTCTGGATCAGCAAAGACCGGCAAAAGGAGGGTGTTTTGTCACAAATACCCCTTCTGCCAATTTGTGTTGATTTACTGAAAAAATATGAGAATGACCCGGTTTGTGTTGCTAAGGAAATGCTCTTGCCAGTATTGAGTAATCAAAAATATAATGAATACCTGAAGGAAATTGGTGCAATCTGTAACATCAAGAAGGAGTTAACCACCCATGTGGCCCGTCACACCTTTGGTACGGCAGTGACTTTGGCTAATGGTGTTCCTATTACCAGTGTAAAAGATATGTTGGGACATAAAAGCCTGAGACAGACTTTGCATTATGCAAGGGTGCTGCCGATCCAGGTAAGTGAAGACATGCAACTACTAAAGGCGAAGTTGTTGAGTATCGGATTTAATGTACCGGGTGAGGAGTTGAGGCAGACTGGTTAGCCTTAAATCACTTGTAGAATCTTCACCTGAAATTTCTGCTGGCAAGAGTTCCCAGACTGATAGCTTCACCTGAAATCTGTCCAATGAGCTGCTTACCGGCATCTTCCTCATAGGCCCGGACAAACGGTGTGGCGATTACCTCCAATGTTGGTTCAGCCATCAGAATAGTAAGCCAGATTCGTTTTGTACAATACAAGAAGTAAATTACAAATATTGTAATATCAAACTACAAATGTATATATTTGTGGTGTAAAATTACAAATAATGCAGGCACTCGAAAGGCAGTTTAAATTGAATAAAGGCTATCTGAAAACCACCGGCCTCAGCCGCGTACTGAGATACCAACTGGACAAACTGATCGCGGCTGATCGTGTTTATAAGATACGTCATGGGCTGTATGCCGACAGGGAATACATGCGCGGACATGAGATTTCAATTGTTGCTGAAATCATTCCCAATGGTGTCTTTTGCCTTTTTACAGCATGGCAGAAATATGGTTTTACCACAACAGTTTCACACCAATACCATATTGCGCTGCATCGCAATACAAAAGTCAGCGTACCGAATTATCCGCCTGTAGCCATTTATTATTGGAGTGAGAAGATATACAGGCTGGGGATTACAGTCGTGAAAAAGCACGGCAAAGATTTGAATTTTTATGACAGGGAACGATCCGTATGCGACGCAGTAAAGTTCCGTAACAAAGTGGGTGAGGATATTATGCAGGAAGTCATTAAAGCATATCTTACACAAAAGCATAAAAATATAGATAAGCTGATGCAATATGCAAAGGTGTTGAGAGTTGAAAAAATACTAACCCCGTATCTAAAGGCATTCTTATGATATCTCCCTCTTCAATAAGATCGAAACTCTATAATATCGCTCAAAAAGAAAATATTGCTTTCCAGGTTATTGCTACCCGGTATTTTCACGAAAGGTTTTTATACCGTTTATCAGTTTCCCGGTATGCAAAGCATTTCTATTTAAAAGGAGGCAACTTTATCTATGCTACACAAGGTTTTTTAACCCGCCCTACGGTAGATATAGACTTGCTGGGAAATCAAATTTCCAATGATACAGAACAGGTAAAAGAAGCTTTTGCAGCAATAGCAGGAATACCATGCGAAGATGCTGTAAAGTTCCATACAGATACCATTAAAGCTCAATCCATCACAGAAAACAGCGAATACAATGGCATACGTATCACATTTATTGCAGCCCTTGATACCATAAGGCAGTCTATACAGATAGATATCGGCTTCGGAGATATAGTAACTCCCCACCCGGTAAAGGTGAAATTCCCGGTGCTATTACCGAATATTCCGGCACCGCACCTATTGGCATACACTGTTGAAACGGTTATCGCAGAAAAGTTTCAGACTATGATCTTTTTAGGCGTTATTAATAGCCGTATGAAAGATTTTTACGATGTGTACCATTTGCTTACCACATAGGATATCAATATGAAGACACTTGAACAGTCTGTAAAAGCAACTTTTAAAAACCGCGACACTCAATTATCGGCAGAGCATTCTATTTTTTCAGAAGTGTTTCGCAATGATCCTGCCCGGATAAAGATGTGGGCAGCATTCCTTAAAAAAATAAAAAGTGATAGCAATATCAGTTTTCCGGAAGTGATGAAAGTAATCACAGAAAAATTGCTACCGATTTCAAGATAGCCATGCTGACAATAATCGCAAGAGAGTCAAACGAGATACCCGAACAGGATGTTTACAAAAAATATAAGGTTACGTTTTCATAAACAGAATAAACGGGTAAACATGTCACTTGTAAAAATTTCAAATATGAATACTCATCGAATTATTCATACCACAATGTAGAAAAAGAATCTATGCTAAATTTAAACGTCTTTCTGGCCTTTATCAGCTTCCCTTAGACCCAAAGTTAGTCCTAAAAGGTACTTATCTAATAGCTCCTTCCCACTATTGAAAAGTTCGTGTTTCTTAAATATGACCTTTAGCACTGCCTGTCTTACTATTTCATCAATATCGAAGTAAGTTTGATCGTTTATATTTTTTAAGCTATTCCCATGAAAGAAGTCAGATCTATGGTATCCCTTCGGCCGCCCCCATCTTTTTAAATAATACAGCAATTGCCATTTTTGTGGGATGGAACATACAGGGAATCTAAATCGCGCGGAGGTGATGCGCACCCACATTGAAGCCTGCCGTGCAA
>JASGEW010000046.1:0-2917 GCA_047606125.1 Niabella sp.
GGCAACAGCCTTTGAAAACCAGCCTGATGAATATACGCTTACAGAAAGCCGGAAACGGGAAGTGCTGAACAGGATTTTTGCCGCTCGCAGGGCAGGATTACCTGAGGGGCGGTTGGTGCGGCTATGGCCGCGCATTGCCGCAGGCATTGCTGCTGTTATAACTATTGCGGTATGCAGCTTTTATATGCTTAAAGGCAGGAGCGCAGGATCCGCGCAACAACCCCCTGTGCCGGTAGCCGCCGCAGATATTGCACCGGGTAAAGTGGGCGCCACGCTTACGTTGGCCGATGGTAAAAAAATCAGCTTAAGAGAAACGGCTAATGGAACCATAGCGAAGGAAGGCGGCATACAAATACTAAAAACAAAGGACGGGCAACTGGTGTATGAGATTAAAAAAAATGCGCCCCATGCACAGCTGCTAAACACCTTAAGTACTGCGCCCGGCGAAACATATTGTGTTGTTTTGCCCGACCAGTCGAAAGTATGGATGAATGCAGCCTCAGCTATAACCTATACCACAACCCTTTTGGAAAAGGGTCTGCGAAAAGTAAAATTAAAAGGGGAAGCGTACTTTGAAGTGGCTAAAGACCCTGCTCATCCTTTTATCGTGGAAACCGGGGCGCAACTGGTAGAGGTATTGGGAACGCACTTTAATATTAACGCCTACGATGATGAGGAGAAAACAAAAACCACGCTGCTGGAAGGCAGTGTAAAAGTAACGGGCAGGGAATCCTCTGCCACTATAAAGCCTGGTGAACAGGCAGCGCTGGCCGGTAGTGGTGCGATCAGTGTGAAAGCAGTTCAGACCGGAGATGTGGTGGCGTGGAAGAATGGTTTTTTTAGTTTTGACAATGAGAACCTGGAAGCGGTAATGAGGAAGATCGCAAGATGGTACAATGTGAAGGTAGAATATGATGATCCTTCTGTAAAACAGGAAACATTTTACGGAAGTGTAAGCCGTTTTGAAAATATTTCAAAAGTGCTGAAGTCGCTGGAACGCACTGGGGTAGTGATTTTTCAGCTTAACGGGAATGTTGTTTCGGTAAAAAAGAAATAAAACAAGAGCCAGCCATGCTTTTAATATAATATACAGGAACGATGCTTTAATACATATTGAATAATTTAAAAAACAACTAAAAATGAGACGAACGGTTAAAAACGAATTTCCAAAGTAGTATAACAGTTTATTACATAAAAAGGGCCCCGACTGCCATCGAGGCCCTTGAAATATCTGTTTGCTGAAACCATTATTTCATAACAGGCTGCCGTGCTGTGTCTGCAAAAACATAGCAGTACGGCTGGCCATAACAGACCATCAAATGTATAAAAAAAATACAAAACTATTTTATGCGTTGTCCTGCCTCCTGCCCCTGTCCTACCGCATTAAGAAAATACTGTTGATCATGAAGTTTACTACGCTTTTTTTATTTATTGCGCTAATGGAGGTAAGCGCGGCCTCTCACGGACAAAAAGTGACCATTTCCGGCAGGAACATCAGCCTTGGCCAGGTGCTTAGTGAAATAAGGGCGCAAACAGGATACGGGGTACTTATTGTTACCACCCGGTTAAAGACCACCCGGAAATTGAGTTTAAACCTGAGGAACGCTTCCCTGAAGGAAGTGCTGGATAAGATCACGGAAAATGCCGGTTTGTCTTATTCCATTGAAGACAAAACCATTGTGATCCGCCAGCAACCGGCAGGTGAAACTGCCCCGGAATTTAGGGCTGTACCGGCGCCTATACTTATTTCCGGAAAAGTTACAGATGAAAACGGGCAGCCCTTACAGGGCGTAACCGTAACAGCGCGCAGTACCGGCAAAATGGTGGTTACGAATGCGCAGGGCGCTTATAAAATTGAAGCGGAAGCCGGCGGCGATCTGCTGACCTTCTCTTATGTAGGCTATCTTACTTATGAAGTGAAGGCCGACAAAGGAGGAACGATCAATGTAATATTAAAAGAGCATAAACAGGAGATGGATGAAATTGTGGTGGTAGGGTATGGAACGCAGAACAGAACGTCGGTTACCGGCGCAGTTGCTACGGTAGACAGTAAATTAATGACCGACAGGCCGGTAACGAATGTTGTTAATGCCCTACAAGGTACGGCTCCCGGTCTTATTATCTCAAGAACCGACGGGCAGCCGGGTCAGGAAGGATGGTCAATGAATATACGGGGGCTCACCTCTTTAAGCGGAAGCAATTCTCCTTTGGTGATCATTGATGGGGTTCCCGGAGACATCAGCTCCATCAACCCGAACGATATCGAAAATATCTCCATATTACAAGATGCTGCCGCTGCCTCAATATATGGCGCTAAAGCGGGGGCCGGCGTAGTATTGGTAACTACAAAAGAAGGCAAGAGCAATAAAAAACCGAAAGTAGAAATGTCAAACATTTATACGGTGCGCAAGCCTTATGCAAAGCCCGAAATGATCAGCTCGGGTGAACAGGCGCTTTTACAAAATTATGCACAACAAAATACCAACGGAAATACGCCTTTTTCTGATCAACAAATTAAATGGATGAACGATCCTGATACCAATTATGTATGGAATACCGCCACTAAGGCATATGACTGGTATTATAATTATAACCTTGCGGATATGCTCATGAGAAACAACAGTTCACAGGATAATGCTAATGTATCGGTATCGGGCCTCACAAACCAATCGTCTTATTTTTTCTCGTTCGGATATGTAGGTCAGAAAGGAGTTTTTAAAACAGGGCCGGACAATTATGACCGATATAATGCAAGAATAAATTATAATACCCGTATTACCAGTAAATTCAGCTTTGACTCACGTGTGTCTTATGCATATCAGATAACCGAATCACCGCAACCGGCACTTGGCACTTTGCTATACAACATTTATCAAATCCGTTCGGCAAGAAATCCTATATGGGTGCCGGGCGATGA
>JASGEW010000047.1:0-2936 GCA_047606125.1 Niabella sp.
GCCCAGGCCGATTATGATATGCAGGAGCTGGCTTATGAATTAAATATAGCTTCGGTAAAATGCGCCCGCGAAGCTATTGATGAATTTCTCTCCTCCCCTGCCGGGGGAGGCCGGGAGGGGGCCTTCGTAGCAGGGGCTATTGGTCCGCTGAACAAAACATTAAGTCTTTCTCCCGATGTAAATAACCCTGGTTACCGCGCCGTAACTTTTGATGAAGTAGTAGCTGCATATACGGAGCAAATGGGTGGACTGATAGATGCAGGGGCCGATATACTTTTAATTGAAACTATTTTTGATACGCTTAATGCGAAAGCGGCCATTTTTGCAGCCAAAAAATATTTTAGGGAACATCCCGGCGCCGAGCGCGAGATCATGATCAGCGGAACTATTACCGATGCATCGGGACGAACGCTAAGCGGGCAAACTCTGGAAGCTTTTTATATTTCGGTATCACATGCCAATCCTTTAAGCATTGGCCTGAACTGTGCGTTGGGTGCAAAGGATATGCGTGCTCATGTGGAAGAGCTTTCCCAGATAGCCTCCTGTTATGTATCGGCCTATCCCAATGCAGGCCTGCCCAATGCGATGGGAGAGTATGACGAGCAGCCAACAGAAACGGCGGCCTTTCTCGATGATTGGGCGAAACAGGGTTTTGTGAATATCGTAGGCGGTTGCTGTGGCACCACACCCGATCATATAAGGGAAATTGCAAAAGCGGTGAAGGGTGTAACGCCCCGGAAGCTTCCACTTTTAGAAACGGAATATTAACCACAACGACAGTAACGACACAAAAAATCACAACGCATGTTTCAATCTTTATCAGACAATGAGAACAAAATCGGCAGAGAAATATATGATATTGCATTTAAGCTGCATCGTTCACTGGGGCCAGGTCTGTTAGAAAGTGTTTATGAAAAATATTTTTGTTATGAATTACAACAACGGGGTATCTTTTATCAACGACAAGTTAACGTGCCTATTATTTATGAGGAACTGAAAATTGAGGACGGATTAAGAATTGATATTTTGGCAGCAGAAAAAATAATTATAGAATTAAAAGCACAGGAAAATTTTCATCCTGTATGGGAAGCGCAACTTTTAAGTTATTTACGATTAACAGCGTTAAGATTAGGATATTTAATAAATTTTCATACACCGTTAATTAAGGATGGTATAAAAAGAATGATTGTATAACGTTGTGCTTCGTTGTGATTTTGTGGCGTTGTGTTTCATGTATTCAATTTAGTATTTAAATGGGTAATAAAATATTTCCATATCTCCGTCTTTCAGGCTTAGAGCCTTTAATTGTAAGGCCGGAAACTAATTTTATCAATATAGGCGAAAGAACCAACGTAACAGGTTCTAAAAAATTCGCGCGCCTTATACGGGAGAATAAATATGAAGAAGCACTGAGCGTAGCCCGCCAGCAGGTAGAGAATGGCGCCCAGGTGATCGACATTAATATGGACGATGCATTGCTGGACGGTGTGCAGGCAATGACAACATTTGTAAACCTGCTGCAAAGCGAGCCCGATATATGCAAAGTGCCGTTAATGATAGACTCTTCCAAATTTGAGATCATTGAAGCCGGGTTAAAATGTGTACAGGGCAAATGTATCGTAAACTCCATTTCCTTAAAAGAAGGGGAGGAAAAGTTTATTGAACAGGCTATCACCTGCCAAAACTATGGCGCCGCAGTAATTGTAATGGCGTTTGATGAAAAAGGCCAGGCCGATACGGAAGACAGGAAGGTAGAAATTTGCCATCGGGCCTATAAAATATTAACAGAGCAGGTAGGGTTTAAAGGCCAGGACATTATTTTCGATCCTAATATTTTTGCTATTGCCACAGGACTTGAGGAGCATAATAATTATGGCGTGGATTTTATCAACGCTACAAGGCGTATCAAGCAGCTGATGCCTTTAGCTGGCATAAGCGGTGGTGTAAGTAATCTTTCTTTTTCCTTTAGAGGAAATGAGCCGGTGCGCGAAGCCATGCACTCGGTGTTCCTGTATTATGCTATTAAAGCCGGTATGAATATGGGCATTGTAAATGCCGGTCAGCTGGTGGTTTACGATGAAATAGAGCCGCAGCTCCGCCAGCTTTGTGAAGATGTGATCCTGAACAGAAATAATGATAACAATGAGGCCACTGAAAAACTGTTAGCCTTTGCCGAAACGGTAAAGTCGGAAGGCAAAGTGCAGAAAAAAGATGATGCCTGGAGGCAGGCTCCTGTTGAAGAAAGGCTTAAACATGCGCTGGTAAACGGTATTACAGAATATATTGACGAAGATACTGAAGAAGCAAGATTAAAATATCCGCGCCCGCTGGAAGTGATTGAAGGCCCGTTAATGGCCGGTATGGATGTGGTAGGTGATCTTTTTGGTGCGGGCAAAATGTTTTTACCACAGGTGGTAAAAAGCGCCAGGGTGATGAAAAAGTCGGTGGCATGGCTGTTCCCTTTTATTGAGCAGGAAAAGCTGGACAATCCCGCCGCGGCAACCGGGGGCGCCGGTAAAGTGCTTATGGCCACAGTAAAAGGGGATGTGCACGACATTGGTAAAAATATAGTAGGTGTTGTGTTAGGCTGTAATGGCTATGATGTTATTGACCTGGGTGTAATGGTGCCTGCTGATAAAATACTGGACACGGCAGAGAAGGAAAGCGCTGATATCATTGGGTTAAGCGGGCTGATCACCCCGTCGCTGGATGAAATGGTGCATGTGGCGCATGAAATGAAGCGCCGCAATATGACACAGCCCCTGCTGATTGGCGGCGCCACTACATCGCGTATGCATACTGCTGTAAAAATTGCACCACAATATGATAATGGTGTGCTGCATATTTTAGATGCGTCGCGAAGTGTTACTGCGGTAAGCGCTTTGTTGGGAAAAGAGAAAGAAGAGCTATTGCGGAAAACAAAAGAAGAATATGAA
>JASGEW010000048.1:0-60440 GCA_047606125.1 Niabella sp.
GAACCTTTGTTAATTATGGCCTGAAGTTCTTCAACTTCGGCCTTTGTAAGTTTGACTGTATAACGTATCATTTGTAAATGGTTTTACAAATGTACTATAATTATACGTCATATTATACTTAACTTAACAGTAGCCTTAAGACTAATGCTATTCAGGTTGCAGGTTACTGGTTACAAGTTGCCAGCGGGAAGGCCAAAGGCTTAAAGCTTAAAGCGTAATGCTCAATGCCGGTTCATCCATTCATCATTACCTGTCGGCTCCGCTCTTCCTGCGATGCCAACGACATATCTGCGATATGCTAATGGTTTGTCGTCTTTTCGATAAGTTCCGCACAACGGAACGAAGAGAAATCTGCTGAAATGGAGAAGATTTCTCTCTCCGCTTCGCTGCGTTCGAAATGACGATCCTTTTTGCCATCCGCCTCTTTGGTTTTGCCTGCCGGTAGGTAGGCACCACAAGTCCTTAAGTCGAGATGGCGGTGCTGTTATTTGTTTACGATCCATTCAAAATTCATCATTCATATCAGGAAAGTTAAAGGCGTAACGCGTAACGCTTAATGCCGGTTCGCCCATTCATCAAAAAAATAATGGCAGCTATTATTATAAACTGCCATTACCTTTTAATAGTTTGGTATTTCCAAACAGATCTTCTCATGTAAAACTCCCGTAATAAATTTATTCAGTCCGGTAGTATTGTGTCTAATATACATATTCTTCTTAAAAGAAAAAAATTTGCCCGAACGGTAATTATTCCACTGATCCGGGCCAGGGGTGATGATATCGATCATTTTCAGCTGTATCGCCTTCTATATCATTTATTTACCCGAACTTTTTAATAAGATTTTATAATTTTTTAAACTATCTTTGATCTTATCATAACAGACTGACTTTTAAATTTGCCCCCATAAAAAATTGTATTGTGAAAGTTACGCTCCTAAACCGTAAAGTGCATCTCATTCATTGCAGGAAAAAAGAAGATATTCTCAAATGGTTGATGAGAAATGATTACGATACAACGTATGAAAGAAACATATCCAATTTCATGGAAAGTTATGCAGCCAGAAAACGGTTGTTTGACAATATGGAGCTTAGAATCGATTCTGTTGATCATTTCGTTGATGATCTGGTAAAGAATAAAATCATCTCCATATCTTGATTCCGGGTTCGTAAAACAAATCTGAAATAAGACCAGCTACTGTTCTGTTAATGAAGAATTGTTGCGTTTAAAGTGAGTAATAAAGTCTGTTGTGGGTATATCTCCGCAACATATTCACTGCTGACAACTCGCACTTAATTGAACACTGCATTATAACATACTATAAAAATTGTTTCAATTTTTAAAAATACTATTGCAGCTGTTCCCTGCTTTTTAAGAAGCAACGGCTACTTTTAACTTATTATTATTTCTTTTCTTTTTTCTTCCCCTGTGCCACCAGATCAGGAAACCGGTGATTGGTAATGAAGTACAAATAAGACCACAGATGAATGTGAAAAGCTTGCCAACCGGCCCCATCCAGGTGCCCATGTGCAGCTGCCAAACGGTATTTTCAATATACTCGCCTTTCAGGCTTTTGGGAGGGATTGAGAGATCTTTGCCGGTATATTTGTCAATGAAAGCAAGCCGCGCATTTTCTGCACTTTTCAGCCCGAGCTTACTGGCCGTGGTTACCATATAAAAACCGGATGAATCCAGGTTATACAGCCATATCTGTCCCTGCTTTTGCTGAGGATGGCGGGCAAACTCCTGCTCAAAAACCGTATTAATGGCGATGACGGACCGGGCAGCATCAGGCTTAGGCATTGTTTTCTGCCACTTTGTATCCGGGTCGCCTCCAAAAATCTTTACGGTAGATGTTGCCAGCGGATGAAACGCAATGATCAGGCCGGTAACCGTTAATATGAGCGCAAGGATAGAAGAGTAAAATCCCAGCACATTATGCAGATCATAATTAACCCGTTTGAACCGGGCTTTCCATTTGATCTTGAAGCTGGCGTCGCGTGTATGCTTGTTCCATTTTTTGGGCCACCAGAGTATGATGCCCGAAATAAGCTCAATGAGAAAAACAATAGTGGCAATATCCACAATCCATTCTCCACCCCCATGCCACATAAGCGCAGCATGCAGGTGCGCCATAATATAGAAGAAATTTGCAGTCCGGTCATATTTTAATACGTTGCCGGTATAAGGGTCTGCATACACAAAACCCAGGCCCTTGCCTCTGGCAAAAGTTCTGAAACGCACGGTTCTTTGCGGGTCTTTATACACGGTTACTTCTGAAAGTTTGGCCTGCGGGTAAACTTTGTTAACGTTGGCCATAAGCGTTTCCATAGGCAGGCACCGGGGTTTCACCTGCTCCACGTAACGGGCTTTTCCTGCCGACCATGCAATAACCTCATCCCCATACACTACCAGTGTACCTGTCAGCGCAACAAATATTAATATGATGCCGGCAAAAATTCCGAACCAGAGATGCACCCAGGCATTAATACGGCTGAAAAGAGATTTTGTAGACTTTTTTCCTTTATTCATAATAGTTCGATTAAAAGGTATAAGCACAACCAGAGGCCGTGCTTATACGATAGCTGATAGGTATATAAAATTCCTTTTTAGAAACGATACGTAACATTGAAAGCCAGCATCCTTGTTGGACCTGCAAACAGCCATGAATTGTAGGTGTAATATTTTTCGTTGGCGATGTTATCGATCTTAGCAGTCAGCCTGAATTTCGGAGCATCGTAAAATACGCTGGCTCCAAAAACCTTATATCCGTTCAGAGTAATGGTATTGGCGGCGTTGGTGAAAGACTTACTTTGTCCGTTACCGCCGGCACCAAAACCAAACCCTTTCAGCGAGCCCGTAGTAAACCCGTAATTTACCCAGATGTTTGCTGCATGATACGGCGATCCTTCAACCCTGTTACCTTCAACGGTTACCTGCGAACTGCCATAGTATTTGGAATAACGGATATCGTTATAACCATATCCTAACGCAATATTCAGCCCCACAACCGGGTTGGCAAGGATGTCTACATCCACACCACGGCTCTTCTGCTCATTATCCTGTACATAGTAGGAGTCCACAGCTCTGGGAACATTGGTAACTTTAATGTCATAAACACTGACAGTGCCTGTAAGACGATGGTGGAATATATCAAATTTTACCCCGCCTTCCCACTGGTTAGCGTAAGTAGGTTTAAGCAGGTTGCCCAAAGAATCCGTATAACTTACATTATTGTAACCATTGTTATAGTTGCCATACACAGAAAGTACATCTTTGACAATTGCGTAAGAAATGCCCAGTTTGGGAGAATAGGAAGTTTGCATATAGTCGCCCGTTACCGCCACGAACCGATTGATACGCAGACTGGCCATTAACAACAGCCTGTCTGTAACGTTTAACACTTCGGAAATATAAGCGCCATAGCTATTGTTAATGTCACGTCCGGTAGAAGTACCATAGTTACCTCTTACAGCAAGACTGTCGACCTTGGCTTTTTTGATGATAAGTTCCTGGGCTGATGTCGCTGTCACCGGAATCACGTCATAAGAAAGGGAAGCCCTCGCAGAGCCGACATTGGTTCTGAAATAATCCACACCTACTAGAAGCCTGTTGCGCATATTGCCGATTTTGAAATCCCCGATAAAGTTCTGCTGGAACTGTTGTGTGTACAGTTGGCTATACGGCATATACAATATACTTCTCGTGATTTTGGTCGTATCCGTAAGACTTGCCTTATTCGCAATAAGGCTGATATAATAGGTTGTGTTGTTACTTCTTGCTACTGAATAGTTAGTCTGTGAAACCCATTGATCAGAGAGTTTGTATTCCGCCTGGCCTGTAACTGACCAGTTTTGCTGGCTGCTGTTGAAATCCGTGTTGAAATAGGCCTTTTTAGGGTCTAAACCCAGCGTAGATACATTACCTGCGTAGGTACTGGCACTTTCAGTACCGCCAGGAGGCGCACTAAACCCGAAAAGTACGATGGGACGGACGCTCTTGTAATAATAGCCATCAAAATGTAAAGTGAGCCTGTCCGTAGCCTTTATCAATAAGGAAGGCGCAAAACCTACATTGTTCTGCGAAAGTTGCTGAAATGTATTCCTGTTGTCGTACATGGCCCCAACCCTTAATAAAGCAGTTTTATCTTCGTTCAAAGGCGTGTTGTAGTCCAGGGTAGTCCTGGCCATTTCATAGCTGCCCGTGGTAAAAGATACCTCGCCACGTTTTACATCTAATGGCTGTTTAGTGATCAGGTTGTACACACCGCCATAGGAAGCGCCCTGGTTGCCGCCAAACAAGGTAGCGGAAGGCCCTTTGATGGCCTCAATTCTTTCCACGTTGAACAGGTCGGTAAGAGACACATAGCCTGTAGATACGCCGTTTCTATACATAACAGAACCGCTGGAAAAACCACGGGATTTAAATGTAAGCGTTGAACCGCCGCTTCCGCCTGCAATAGACAAGTTGCTCACACCAGGGATGTTAATCAGCGCCTGCTCCGTAGTTGTAACCAACTGGTTTAGAAGCACTTCTTTAGGAATGACCGCATAGTTCTGCGGGTTCTCTGTATAACTGAGCGGCATCCTGGCTACCTGCGTACTGTTCTTATTAACATGACGGTAAGAGTTGGAGACAATTACCCTGTCTAATGTGCTGGCGTTTTCCTTTAACTGGATAATTCCGGCCGATACTTTTCCTGCCTGCAGCTCAACAGTAACAGGTTCGGCTGTTACCCCAAGTGATTTAACAGAAACGGTGTACTGGCCGTAAGGAATATTTCTAAATTCAAAATAGCCGTTATCGTTCGATCCGGCCTGCCGACCCAAAGGCTCCAATACCAGTATAACATTTTCTTCCGGCTGGTTATCAGCGTTTAATACCCGACCTTCAATAATACCCGACTGTTTTGTCTGGGCAAAAACAGGTTGTGTTAGTACGCCCGGGAGTATTGCCACACCGCATAATATCATAAAAAATCTGACAGTTTGTTTCAACATTGCACTCTTTTATTTGGTAAAAAATATCTTAACCTTTTGTTAAGGAGTGCAAAAGTAAAAGCATACTGACCTTTATCATTTACGAGATCGGGAAAAAATTTGGAGAAAAGTTACTTTATCAGGAAAAAATGAACCGGCAGTCAGGTAAACGGACAGGTATTAAAACTTTTGCTGCCCCGTAACAAAGGCTCCAAAAGTTCCGGTCATCTATTGTTTTGCCGGCCCGTAAAGATTTTCTTTTCTGACCTCTTTCTCAAATAATGTTTCTCTCAATTTATAGAATGTTTTAAAATCCGCAGCCGAAGCGTGCCCTTTATAAGGCACATAAAATTCGGTGGTTTGATCGTATGGCTTATATCCTGCGTTACGCCAGAACAGTATATAAGCAAAGCGGTGCTTTTTTAATACAGGAGTTAATGCCTGCGTAAACCATTTGCTGTAGAGTATCCGGTTAAAGCCCGTCTCGCCTACTGCAGCGATCTTATTTCTTTTTTTCGCTATGCTGGTTATGATCTCCAGCCCCGCATCCAGCATTTTTACAAAAACCGGGTCATATTTTGCCTCCCCCCGCTGGTAGGCATCAAAAGAAAGGATATCCACATAATCATCGCCAGGATAGCGTTCTAAAAATTGAGCTTCGCTGGCAAATTCAGTACCGGTATTATAACCAATCAGCAAATTGTGCAGATGTTTTTCATTTCTTAAGTAATCTACCGAAAAACGAAATAACTGTTTGTATTCTTCGTTGGTGCTGCTGTTTGCCCCCCACCAGAACCATCCGCCCGTATGCTCGTGAAAGGGACGCCATAGTATAGGAACCGCTTCTCCTTTCTGTCCTTTCAACTCATGTAAAAAAGCGGCTACTTTATCCAGATATTCTTTATATACTTCATGCCTGCTCCCTCCGGGCAATACCGCCGCTACTGAACCGGGAGCCGGATCCCAGGCATTCTTCCCGGTAAAAGGATTATTAACATGCCAGCTAATAGTGATCACAGCGCCACGCTGATAGGCCCCTATAATATACTGCCGCATTTTATCAAAAGGTACGCCGTCTAAATTTTTATCGCGCCCCAGCTCCAGGTTTCCCAGCTCCCAGCCGTAAATACCCGGGTAATCGCCTGTTACCTCCTTTACATCACTCATGCCCGGTTCATACTTCCATGTAACGCCATAGGCCAGATCGTCCTGGTGCCCTACGAGGTAACCTTTGGTTGATATTTTTTGCAGATTAGCGAAAAGCCTCCGGGTTTCAGGCGTAGCATATTTATCTGATGGAGCAATCTGCGCCAGCATTGTATTACAGAGCATCGTAATGCAGCCCAGCAGGTATATTTTTATCATTGCAAATATTTGTTGCTCTTATTCAGAAACATTTCTTCCTCATATTTTTGAGAGGCTGCACGCTCTTACAGCACTTCAAAACCAGCACCCTGCACGTCTTTTGAGCTGCCGCCTACATATACTTCAAATTTTCCCGGCTCTAAAACCTGATCTCCTTTTTCATTATAAAACGAAAGTTCGGTTGCGCCAAGCGTAAACTTTACAGTTTTTGTTTCGCCTTTCTTTAAAGCTATCTTTTCAAATCCTTTCAACTCTTTAACCGGCCTTATGATGGATGCAGTAATATCCCTGATGTACAGCTGTACCACTTCTTCACCGTCCCTGTCGCCCGTATTTGTTACAGCAACTTCGACCGCGAGCCGTTCTCCTTTTTTAAGCTTCGTATGGCTCAATTTTATTTTACCATACGAGAAGGTGGTATAGCTCAACCCATACCCAAACGCATATAAAGGCTCATTAGGAATATCCCTGTAGCGGCTATACCAGTTGCCCGCACCGTCTGTTGCTGTTGGCCGTCCGGTATTAAAATGATTATAATAAACGGGAATCTGGCCCACAGCATAAGGAAAACTCATCACTGTTTTACCCGAAGGATTATATTTTCCGCTGATCACATTAACTATGGCATTACCGCTTTCAATACCAAGTATCCAGGTATATAGTATAGCGTCCACATGGGGCAATAATTCTGTAAGGATCAACGGACGGCCCGCTGAAACTATGGCTACAACCGGCTTACCTGTTTGCTTCAGCGCTTTTACCAGCGCCACCTGGTTTTGAGGAACAACAGGGTTGGCCAGCGACCGGTCTTCCCCCGCCAGCTTACCGGATATACCTATATTAACAAGGACAGCATCCGCATTCTTCGCAGCATTCACGGCCTCTTCTATCAGCGCAGCATCTGCTGTGCCATCCATTCTGTAACCCTTGCTATAGGTATGCGCTATATGAGCATCTGCCAGTCCTTCGCGCAGGCTTACCGCCTGCTGCGCATCGCCTTTACCAATCCAGAAATCATACATATCCTCTTTACTATCGGCCAGAACTCCTACCAATGCCACTTTAGCACTGTTGCTGACAGGTAACGCTTTATGCTCATTCTTTAACAGCACCACAGATTCCTGTGCCGCATTTAATGCCTCCCTGCGGTTGGCCGCGGTAAGTATATTGTTCTTTTCTCTTTCTTCATCAGCATATTTATAAGGATCATCAAAAAGCCCCAGCTTAAATTTGATGGTCAGTATCCTTCCCACGGCATCATCCAATTCTTTCTCTGTGATCTTACCTTTTTTTACCAGCCCGGGGATGTTTTTATACATTACCTGGGACTCCATATCAATCATGCTGCCCGCTTTGAACGCTTTCAGGGCTACATCCTCCTCATCCGCAGCATAACCCCACTTGATCATTTCCCCAAAAGAGTTCCAGTCGCTTACCAGCAGGCCTTTAAAGTTCCATTTGTTCTTCAGCACATCGGTAACGAGGTATTGGCTGGCGCTTACCGGTACCCCATCTAAAGTGGTGAAGCCATTCATAACGGTGAATGCGCCTGCTTCAACTGCTTTTTTATAAGGAGGCATGTATTTGTTCCATAATGCGGTGCGGGAAACATCTGTTACATTATACTCACGCCCTGCTTCTACCAAACCGTAAGCGGCGTAATGCTTCACACAGGCAAGGATATTATTTTCTGACAAATTACCCTGGAAGCCTTTCACTCTTGCGGCTGACAACAGGCCGCCGTACCACGGATCTTCGCCGATACCTTCCATTACCCGACCCCAGCGTGGGTCGTTGCTCAGATCACACATAGGCGCAAAGGTCCAGTGAATACCGGAAGCAGCCGCTTCCAATGCCGCAACAGACGCATTTTTTTCAACCTGTTTTAAGTTCCAACTGCAGGCTTCTGCCAGCGGTATGGGGAAAATGGTTTTATAGCCATGTATCACATCATAGGCAAACAGCAGGGGAATACCCAGCCTGCTTTTTTCGATGGCTACCTGCTGAATGGCTTTGGTTTCGGCCACACCATTTACATTCAGCATAGACCCTACCAGCCCATCCTGTACCGCTTTCATTTTGCCCTGCTGACCCATATCGTTTAAGGCCGGACCCGTAAACGCTCCTCCGTTCAGCTGGTTTAGCTGACCGGCCTTTTCTTCTATTGTCATACGTTTAAGCAGGTCTGCAACACGCTGCGCTACCGGCAGCTTTTCATTTTTATAAGGTTCCATAACTGATTTTTGCGCTATGCAGGATGTACTGAGCACTGCTGCTGTAAGCATGGTGAATATAAATTTCATTTGGAATATTTTATATTTTGAGTTTTCTTTTTAACAATTGTTTTTCCTGAAAGAAGGATATCAGCTCTTCTGCAATCCGCGAATGCTCACTTACAGAAGGATGATAATCACAGCCTGCAATGTACCTGCCTTTAAAAACAAAATGAGCTATATTTTTATCCCCGCTTTGTATAATTGCCTGCTCTACGTTCCTCAAACGCTGCACCATGAAGGATTTCAGCTTCTCGTCGGCCATCGGAGATGTAAGCAGCACAATAGTGGCCCCGGGATAATGAGCCCTCACCTGCCTGATAAATTCTATATATTTTTTCTCAAAAACGCCGGCCTCCTGTATTCCATCATTTTGTCCCAGGCAAACAGTTACCACATCCGGCGTATAATTTTTAAAATCCCACTGAATCGAATCGTTCCTGGTATCTGCCTTATCAAACACCTGTGGCATCAGAATGGTCATATTACAGCAACTGTGCATCAGGCCAATGCCCGACACCGAGGTTAACACCCAGTCTGCATGCAGCCTGCGCGCAGCTACAGGTCCATAAGCCATATAGGCATTATGCTGATCCTCCCACCTGCCGGCCCCACATTTTACGAGGCTGGTATCAGCAGAAGCGCCACAGGTAATAGAATCTCCTATAAACTCTATCAAACGCTTCCCGGAGCTTTTATGAAAAGCTATGGCTGAAGCCTGTACTCCTATCACATCTATATAACCAATAGAAGCTTCCGTGTTCTTTGCCACGAGCAGCGTATGTTTTTTCTTTTTTGAAAGCGGCACCAAAGTGATCGTATCCCTGTTTGACTGAAGCCTTAACCGAAGCGCGGGCTCATTATCTAACTGTATTTCTATATAATTATGCTGTACCCCATAACGCACCTCATCTCCTAACACCAACCGGCAGGTATCGCCCTTAAAAGCAAATTCAAAAAAAGCGCCGGGCGACCATAAGCGCTTCATATTACCTACCTCCTGCAAACGGCCTGCATAGCGGATGGCAGGGTGATCGGCAGGATAGAATGTGGCGCCTGCGCAAAGGAAAAGCAAGCATCCATGTATCAGGAAACTTACTGACAAAAATATCTTCCTGTATTTTTTTTCTAACTGGTACATGATCTTCAATTCTAAAATTTTTTTAAATACCGCCGCACCATTTTCCCTGATTCTTTAATATCGGCATCTTTCCAGCCGCCATCAGAAGCTGCCGATTTATTTAAAACAGAGCAGGTTTCGTCTTTGTCGGATACCGACCAGGTAACCCAGCTTAATTTTTTTTCTTTCATCCATTGAATATAGGCTTCCCACTCCTGCCGGTCAATCGGGCCATCGCCTGTGGCCAACATACCTGCCGATTCAGAAATGAACACCGGTAGTCCTTTAGCGATGGCGGCATCTGTCCTGTCGCGCAGTTCCTTTTTATGCGTACCTGCATAAAAATGCATGGTGTACATCAGGTTTTTAAATCCTTTTACAGGATCTGCTGCGGCCAGGTGCACATCCTGGTCCCAATGAGGCGAGCCCACCAAAATGAGGTTGTCGGGATCAATGGCGCGGATTGTTTTAATGATTTCTGCAGCATACGCTTTCACTTCCGGCCAGGTCTCATAGTCCGGCTCATTGAATATCTCGTAAATAATGTTGGGATGATCTTTATAAAGCGCAGCTATTTTTGCAAAGAACGCTTTGGCTGCTTCGAGCTGAATGTTATGACTATGCCAGTCCACAATAACATATATTCCCTCTTTAATAGCGGCATCGATTACGGTGGTAATTAATTTAAAGGAAGCTTTTTTGTTTTGCAGATAGCCCTTCTCAGGTTCTACGCCTAAAGCTGCACGTACCACATTGCAATACCATTGCTCTTTTAATTCTTTTACGGCCCCTGCAGTATAAAACCGGGGATGAAAGCAGCTCCACCCGAAGCTCATGCCTTTTAGCTGCACGGGTCTTCCTTTTGCATCGGTGAGCTGTGTACCTGTTACCTGCAGCCTTCCAAAATCTTTTACAGGCTGTGCCTTTACCAGCAAGCTGACGCATAAAGAACAAATGATAACAGAGATATATTTTGTAACCTTCATAAAGACTGATTATAATTTTACGATTATTTTTTTACCGCTATATTTTACCGGCCTGCCCTCCTTTTCTTCCAGGCTGAACGCGGCGGGCTTATCTTTGGTGATATATTTTATAAAAAAGGTTCTTTGTTTCAGCATGCCGTTAAATCCGCCCTGCCTGTTATCTATAGTGAAGGTACGCGCAGCGTCATCGTATGTACAATTAATCTCTGTATATTTTCCTTTCTCATAGTTATAATTCAGGCCCTCATCTTCGTACAGGGTGAAACTGCCGTCTTTCCCCGCGTACACATATAGCGTAACGGGATCGGCAGGCTTTTCGCCGGTGTATTGCAGCAACGGGCCAGCCGGTATAATGGCACCCGCTTTCACAAAAACCGGCATGCGCTCATAAGGTGCAGCGGCAGTAATAAAGGTACCCCCATCATATTGTTTTCCGGTGTATAGATCGAACCATACCTGCCCCTGAGGAAGGTATAGTTTCCTGCTGGTGGCTTTATAAGTGTACACAGGGTTTACCAGCAGGGACGGCCCAAACATATACTGATCGCCGATATCAGTGACCATCGTATCTGCTGCAAAATCAAAAACCAGTCCACGCATAATAGTGGCATCATGATGGTAGGCGCCGCCGGCCAGTGAATAAATATAAGGCATCAGCCGGTAACGGAGCTTATTGTAATATAACATGCTCTTATATGCCGGATGGCTTTCGGGTGCAATGTTATAGATTTCCCGGAAAGGAAACTGACCATGCACCCTGAACAATGGAACAAAAGCGCCAAACTGGTACCAGCGCGTATTTAGCTCACGCCATTCATCCAGATTATCGCTATCCGGCTTCTCGTACCGGCGCTCTACCGAAAATCCACCGATATCCATGGTCCAGTAAGGCAGCCCTGATAAAGAGAAATTAATGCCGGCACTGATCTGGGCTTTCATATCTTCCCACCGGGAGGCAATATCGCCGCTCCATATAGCCGCCGCATAACGCTGCGAACCTGCAAAGCCGGAGCGAGTCAGCAAAAAAACTCTTTTACCGGGACCGGTGCTGCGTTGCCCTTCGTAAATACCTTTTGCATTTTGCAAGGGATATGCATTCAGGTATTGCGCTGCTGTTCCCAATGCTGTAGGCGACATTTGCTGCTTGCGCCTTTCGGGCGATACATTGGAAAGAATATCGGGCTCGCTGGCGTCCATCCACCAGGCATCTATGCCCCGGCTGTATAATTTTTTACTGATCAATTCCCAAAAGCCCTTTCGCGCGCCCGCATTAAATGCATCATAAAAAGTGGATACATACCCCTGCCCGATCCAGTCTTTCTGCCTGTCGGCAATATTGCGCTTATACAGCCAGCCTTTTGCATTAAAACTGTCATAGGCCGGAATGCCTTCATAAAATTTGGGCCATACCGAAATCATGATCTGCGCATGATCGTCATGCACTTTTTTGATCATCGCGTCAGGATCGGGAAATCTATTTTCATCAAAATCCTGGCTGCCCCATTCTGCCTCACGCCAATAGCTCCAGTCCAGCACAATATTATCTAAGGGAATTTTTCTTTTCCGGAACTCCTTTACCACTGCTGTTAATTCCTGCTGCGTTTTATAACGTTCCCGGCTCTGCCAGAAGCCCATGGCCCATTTAGGCATCAATACTGCTTTACCGGTCAATTGCCTGTAGCCGCTGATGACATCATCTGTATTATCGCCATAAACAAAATAGTAGTCCAGCTGCCGGCCGGCCTCGCTGTCAAATACAAAACTGTTCACATTTTCTTTATCGACTGGCGGCAGCCATTTTACAGTAAGATAAGATTCGCCGCCATCGGGCACCCATTGTATACGAATGGCATACTTTTTATTTTTCTCAAAATTGAAAGGAATAACGCCCGAGCCCGGGTTCCAGGCCTGGCGCCATTTATCAAACAGCAGCTCTCCATTGATCCATATACGGACATAACCGGCATAGGTAAGCCTTATTTTATGCATGCCCTCTGCTCCACTCGCAATACTGCCTTCCCAGCTTACCCTGCCTTTATCAGGCTTAAACGCTGCGGGCAGCAACAACTTACTATCGTTTACGCAGGCATAATTAATCTCCGACGCCGCCTGCACCATATCTTCCTGCGGATTGTTTTTATCGTTGCTGTAAGTGGCGGTGAGCCACCCCTGATTGCCCTCTTTATCAAATAGCATCAACGATGACAAGGGCTGGTAGTTTCTTACATCGCCCACTTTGGTGAGCGAATAATTATCCCAAAGCAACCCGTAGTTTTTTCTTGAAACCAAGAAAGGAACCGCAACCTCGGTATTGTTCTGAAATAAAAATACCTGCTGTCCTTTATAGTTGTAGGCATCTTCCTGGTGCTGCCCCAAGCCATAATAAGCGTCATCTGCTGATATATCAAAAGTTTGCCTGATACCGTATAAAGGTTGTCCCTCCATTACCACGGGTTTTAATAAACGCCCGGTTACCGGCCTTTCGCTCAAAAGCGTATGCCCCTTTCTGTCTGCAAAGCTTACGGCTCCTGTTTTTAACCCGATAGTAGCCTGTATATATTTTGTTGAAAGCACGATCTTATTGCCTGGCGCCTCCGCCACCGTCCATACTGCTTTTGCATGAACAGGCATCACCGCAAGGCTTTCGTTTCTTACCGGCATCTTTTCGGGCAAGGCGGCCACTCTTATTATTTTGTCTGATATTACCTGAACACTTAGCAGCGCTGCATTTCCGGAAAGTGATTTATCGGGATACACCCATACTCCTTCACTGATTTTTTTATAGCCGGATTGCGACCATACTGCCAACGAACTCAAAGACAACAGGCCTAAAAGCAAACCCCTTATCTGAAAACAAATTCTATTTTTTAATAACCAGAGATGCATTTCCATATCATCATTTATCTGAATGGTCAGACCGAAGACGGTCAGACCCTGTTATGTCCTTTATTTCTTATCCACGATCATATACACTGCACTGCGGGCAGGCACCGATACCTTAATACCATTGGCGGTAGCTGCGGCATAAGGCGTAATGCTGGTATAATCAGCGGGACCTCCGGCGCTAAGAGCAGGGCCGTTGCCGTTTACGTACACTTTGCGCGAAAACTCTCCATTATCCGTTCCGCCGGTAAGCGTATACCAATAATAGCGATCGCCTTTCAGGAAGTTACTGATCTTTACCTCAACGGCCAATGCGCTGGCGGAAGTATTGATAAGCGTTGCACCCATTTGTCCTGATGTAAAAGATGATACATACGCTTCTAAAGACGTATTGGAGGAAGTAACCGACACGGTTCTGTCGCCCAAAACTTTCTGAAAAAAATACATGTGGTAAAACGCCGGCCGGGGTGTCCATTTGGGAATGCCGTCCGGTTCATCGCCCTGGCTGAACCAGCCATGGTCGTTACCCTCATCCCAGGCATTGGCCAGATCCCATCGCGCTGCAAAACCGTATTTTTGTTTCAGCATTTCCGATAATACCGATGCGGCGTGCAATCCGTTTATATGAGATACCATCTGCTTAGAGCCTGTGGCAAAAACATTCCACTCATCCATTGCTATAGGTTTTTGGGTAGCCCCATAGGTTTGAAGCTGCTGCTGCACATATTGCATTACACTTTTTGTAACAGTGCTGCCGGATGCTAAAATATCGGCTGCACTGGAATTGGTGTTGTAAGGCGTATAATAACAATGTGTAACATAGAAGTCTGGTGTACTGCCCAGCGTCGGAATAGCGCCGCTGTTCCAGGTTTTATAGGTGGCCGTTTCCCAGCTTCCGGCTTCGGCCTCTGCTATAACGGCCCCAATATATATTTTCTTTCCTGTTTCGTTGGCCGCTTTGCGCATCGAGTCGGCAAATATTTTGAAATGCTGTCCATACAACTGCCCCGTTGCGTATTCCGGCTGGCCATCTTTATTATTAGCAGTATTGATACGATACCCTGCTTCCCAGTTTCCGAAATTTTCGTTCCCGATTTCCCAATATTGCGTGCGGCCATTGTCGTACCGCACCCAGTCTGCAGCCAGATGTGCCGCTTCGGCAACAGGGTCGGCGCCGGTGCCATAGCGGGCAAAACCATAATTAATGGTGATTAAACCTTTGTTCCCTGTTTGCTGCAGCATGTTATAATAATTATCTACAGAAAGTGTCCAGTTAGCTGTATTTTTTCCGTACCAATATCCGGGATCATTGGACGCGCCGCCTGCATCGATCAACTTATCAGGAGCATTTGCCGGAGGAGTGCCGGGCTCTGCGTTCCAGAAGAACAGGTCACTGATGCTGCCACCGGGAAAACGAATAAAGCCCGGCTTATTCTGCGTAAGATGACTGATCAGCGCCGGTTCTGTAACCATTTGGGTCATCCAGGTGTTGGCATTATTGCCGAATAAAGTGGGCGGCACTTTGCTGATCACCACGCTACGATCCGCTTCCACGGTAACAGAAGTGCTTGCCGGCGGCGTTGCTGCTGAAAAAGAAGCAGGTGTTTCAACAGATCTTTCCTGCCATTGATCCATAAAGAAACCAATAGTTGCCGCCAGGGCAGGATCCGTCTGTGGCGTCACTTCCTCTTCCTCCGGGTCAGTTGTTCCTGTATCCGTTTCGGAAGCCGAAGCCGTATCCTTTTTACAGGTTGCAAAAAGCATCCCTGCGCCCAGGGTAATAATATATAATGATCCTGCTTTCATATACTTCATTTTATGTCCGCCGTTATCCTTTTTATAAGCCCGAGGCAAGCACGGGAGTTATGGTAAGGGCATTTCCAGAAACCGGCCTTCGGCTCCTGCATCAGCTCATAATTTTCTTTAACGCCCCAATACCATTCGCCATTTTCTTTATCAAGCAGGTGTTTTTTTATGAATGCCCAAAGCCTTTTTACCACCCGCAGATAAATAGTTTCACCCGTTAACTGATACGCATTATAAAAGCCGGCCATTGCCTCTGCCTGTACCCACCAGTGTTTTTCTTTATTGATACTGCCCGATGCTGTATCCATTTCATAATACAAAGCGCCGTCGGCACCTATCCAGGGCAGCGTGGCTTTGCTCATGGCCACTGCCCATTGTTTAAAAGTATTTTCAATTTCCGTGTCATTTAATACCGAAGCGCAATGCTGCAATAGCCTTCTTCGTTCTTATCTGCCGCATACTTTTCAAGGGAAAAAACAAGCGTTTCGCCAATTGCAATGCTTCTATACTTGCCGTCAGTTTTACGTATTCGCTCAACCCATAGATGCAAAATGCGATCCCATAAATCTGCTTTTTACCATCCTGCTTTTTACCGGTTTCCGTCAGCGACCAGTAAGCGCCGCCATGTACGGGGTCGATAAAATGGTCGCGGATATAACGGTAGGCCCGGTGGGCCATCTGTTCCCGGTTCTTACCGGGATAAACAATTGCTGCGGCTGAAAAAGACCAAAGTATCCGGCTGTTTAATACCAGCCCTTTTTGTGCACCGGGTTTTAACTGGTTATCAGCACCTATCTCGCCGATGAAGCCGCCGTGCGCCTTATCAATAGTATGCTCTGTCCAATATTGAAGAATCGCTTCAAGCTCCTCTTTCAAAACGGCAATATTTATAAGATCAGACATGTCAGCAGGTATCAGCATTTATCCTTTTAATCAGCCGGCATTTACCGCTGCCATTATCGCTTCATTCTTCCTGATCACATCACGCAGTATCAGCACGGTATTGTAGGAGGTATGGCCATCCCCGGGCGTATTCATTACATAATCCAGCAGCCTGCCTATAGTAGAAGTGGCCACATGCAACCTGGTATCAGACGATGCGTAATAAATGAACACCCTGCCGTCATCATCAGTGATCCAGCCATTGTTGAACACTACGTTCGACACATCTCCTACCCGCTCATCGCCCTCGGGCGCCAGGAAGTAGCCGGCAGGTTTATAAATAACTTTGGAGATATCATTGAGATCGGTCATAAACATATACAGTACGTACCGCAGGCCTGCCGCTGTATTGCGCACACCATGCGCCAGATGCAGCCAGCCTTTTTTTGTTTTTATGGGAGCCGGCCCCAAACCATTCTTTAATTCTGAAATAGTATGATAGGTTCTTTTATCGATCACCTGCTCCTTTTCAATAACAGCATGCTCCATCGTATCTGCAAAGCCCAGGCCAATGCCGCCGCCACTGCCGGTATCAATAAATCCATCCTGCGGCCGGGTATAAAAAGCATATTTGCCATTTACAAATTCGGGGTGCAGCACCACATTTCTTTGCTGTGCAGAAGGAGTTACCAGGTCGTTGAGCCGCTCCCAGCTTTTTAAGTCCCGGGTACGCACAATGCCGCATTGCGCCACGGCGGAGGACTGATCGGATTCGGGTGCGGCGGGATCTCTCTTTTCGGAACAGAACAAACCGTACACATAACCATCTTCGTGCTGTACCAGGCGTATATCGTAAATATTGGTATCCGGATCGCCTGTTTCAGGGATCAATACCGGATAATCCCAAAACCTGAAACCGTCAATCCCGTTATCGCTCTCGGCAATAGCAAAAAAGGATTTCCTGTTTACTGCCTCCACTCTTGCCATTACCAGGTACTTGTTATTCCATTTTATAGCACCTGCGTTTAAAACAGCATTGATGCCCACACGTTCCATCAGGTAAGGATTATTTTCTTTATTCAGGTCGTATCGCCAGAAAACGGGCGTATGTGCGGCTGTAAGAACCGGGTATTGATATCTTTCAAAGATGCCGTTATCTAATTCCTGCTTTATATTTTTCCTGTTCAGCAGCTCCTCATACGCGTTAAATAATGCGCTCCTGCGGGCCTCAAAAGCTATACTCATATCATTCATAATTTTTACTGTTGATTCTCTTTTGATGCAGGACTTCGGTGATCTCTTTTACTTTTGCATCGGACAGCGGGTAAAACATCATTCCCAAAAAAGCCAGCACACAACACAGGGCCGGCAGCCAGCTGATCATCAGTTTTTCGCCAAAAACCGTGTCGGCGCTTTGCTGTGCTGCATCCGGCACATAATGAAACAGCGCAAGTATCCATCCGCTTAATGCGGCGCCCAGCGCCCAGCCCAATTTCTGAGACATGGAGGATGATGAAAATATTAATCCTGTCGCTCTCCTGCCTGTCAGCAATTCCTGATGATCCACAATATCTGCAAACATCGACCACAACAGCGGTAATACATACCCTGCAAATACAGAAATAAGAAACTGCAGCAGCAGTATCAGCACCAGGTTATTGGGAATAAAATAAAATACCACGCTTAAAATTCCTGCCAGCAAAATAGAGATCATATATGTTTTTTTCTTTCCATATTTTGCCGACAAAGCAGGCGCGGCCATCACTCCGATAAGGTTGGCCGCCTGCCCTACCAGGAAATAAATAGTGGTAATATCCCAACCTGTGCCCGCCATTTTGTAATGCACGCCTGCATAATCCCTGAAATAATAAATGGCCACGCTATCACGAATGGCGTTAAACAACAATGCTGCCAGTCCTGTAGCAACCAGTATCCACCAGGGCCTGTTGCTGAAAAGATTCTTCAGGTCTGTTTTTACCGAAACCTGATCTGCTGTTTCAATCTGCTGCACCCGCTCTTTTGTCCAGCTAAAGCACAGGAAAAATAACGCCACGCAGATCAGCCCTATAACGCTTACGCCCATTGTCCAGGCAATAGCAGACGTGCTTACAGCGCCATCTGTTGTATGCCTGGTGTGCTGCATAGCATGCCCGGGATCAAAATGGTTTGCAAAAAAATCGATCAGCGGCTGCAATAGCATGAAGGTTACAAAACTCCCGATAAACGCGAACGACATCCTGTAAGCCGAAAGACCGTTTCGCTCTTCAGGGCTGGCAGATATGGCGCCGAGCAGAGAAGCATAGGGCACATTGATCAGCGAATACACCACCATCATTAAGGAATAGGTGATATAGGCATAAGCCAGTTTTCCGCCCTGTGCCAGTTGGGGCACATAAAATGTAAAAACACCCATTACAGCAAAGGGAACTGCAAACCAAAGCAGGTAGGGCCGGTACTTTCCCCAGCGGGACCGGGTTCTGTCGGCAACGATACCCACAAACACATCAAAAACCGAATCCCACAGGCGGGCAATGAGGAACATAGTACCCGCCGCTGCCGCCGTTATGCCAAACACATCGGTGTAGAAGAACAATGAGTACATCCCAAAGATCTTCCAGAACATAGAAGAGGCCGCATCCCCGAAGCCGTAGGCAATTTTTTCTTTCAGAGCTATTTGTTCTTTCATGATGTCTATTCTTCCTTATTTAAAGAACATAATATCATCCCAGTAATTTCCGGTTACGGCATCGCCTTCAATTTGAATGGTAAAGTTCGTAAGCGAGGTAATACCGGAGGCCACATCAGACACCTTATACTTAAAATAGGTCCATTCATCGGCAGGTACGGTCACTTCCACGTAGGTCGTCCAGTTAAACCATATTTTATACACCTGGTCTACACTGCTGCCTTTTGCATAAAATGAAAAGTAAGTCATATCGGTTAAATCAATGGTTCCGCCGCCTAATTGAAGACCGCCCCAACTACTGCTCCACCCTGCATCTAAAGAATAGCTGCCGCAGATTTTATCCGAGGCGTTGGATAAATTAATATTATCGGTACCCCAGCTCCACGACTGGAAGCTGTTTTCCAGGGCATCGTCATAAATAACCAGGGCATTTTCAACACTTACTAATTCGAATGTGGTTGTAGATGTGCCTGTTGCATTGGTAACCTCCAGGCTGGCACGAGATACGCTGGTTGCAGGCATTTCAATGATCAGTTGTTTTTGTGTTTGTGAAATGATGGTAGCGTAATCGCTGGTGCCGGATAATTTTACCGAAGTAACATCGCCAAGGTTAGTGCCTGTTAAAGTGTCGATAGTGCCCGTAATAAAGTCATATCCCCTGGATACAGCAGTAATTGTTGGGTAAGCCAGCACAATAAAATCTATCGAATCTTTTACACCTTTGGTATTTGTAAACACAATATACTGTTCGCCGCCCCACGCAGTGTCGGGCACACTAAATACAACTGAAGTGGATGTGTTTAAAGTGGGTACAACCGCTGCCGGTATATTGTTATTGGAAAAAGTGATAGTACTGATACCTCCCAGGCCCGTACCCGTAACATAAATAACGGCGCCGTTTGCAGCGCTGTCCACACTTACTGCTTCAATTACCATTTTATCGCTGGCAGATGAAAGATTTGCGCCGTCAGCATCCTTTTTGCATGAATAAAGAGTTGTGAATAGTACTGCAAACGCAATGGCCTGCAGTGCACTTATTTTATAAAGATATTGTTTCATCTTTTTATTATTTTATTGATTTTGCTCAATAGTTTGGGTATTAATAGTACGCAACCGGGTCGTTCGCCAGGTTGGGGTCGCTTGTAATTTCATCAGCAGGAATAGGCAGATAAAGCATATCCGATGTAAAAGTGGTAACATAATTAGCATAAGCAGCCGTTCCCCTGTTTTGCGCCATAATAATGGCCTTCGCTTTCGTATAGCCCTGCCTTTGTATATCAAACCAATAATCGCCTTCAAAAGCAAACTCCGCTCTTCTTTCCTTAAAAATATCGTCAAAAGTAATCGTGGTTTTGGAAGCCAGCCCCGCGCGGGTTCTCACAGCGTTAAATGCTGACAGCGCCGCTGCATCGGATGTGGACGAAGCGGTTCCCAAAACGGCTTCTGCATAAATTAGCAGCACATCGGAATAACGCAACATCATAAAGTTGATGCCGGTTTGGTTATTCGTACCCACTGTTTCGCCGCCATAATTGGGGCCGGGGCCTACAACATATTTGGCGATGTTTACTCGCGTTGCGCTCAAAGCGCCATCGGTATTTTGCTGTGTGGTATCATATACAAAACCATTAGCGTAAAATGCATTATATGCTGTAGCGCCCGATTTTTGAGGTTTCCATGCGGCATACTCCCAACCCTGCTCCATCATGGTGCCTTCCCTGCGGCCATCGCCCGATTCAAAAGCCGAATCCCTGAAATCTATAGAAGGTACATATAACTGCCAGTAGCTGATATCCGACGTGGCCAGATCTGAATTGCCGAAATCAGCGCTAATCAAATTACACGATCCATAATAATTGGTTCCACTGATATTATGCTGTATAGCAAAAATAGATTCGGAATTATTGTTATAAGAGCTGGAATTAAACATACTCTGGTAATCGCTTACCAAACTGTAATTGCCGCTATTAATCACTTCCAGGGCCATTACCTTAGCACTGTCGTAATATTGGGTTTCGCTTAAGGCTGTAGCCCTGTACAGGTATAATTTAGCCAGCATGGCTTTGGCTGCATAAGACGTTACTCTTCCGGCCTCCTCATCAGTTTCCGGGAGACTGGATACTGCATTTTTAAATAAATTAGTGGCAAACTGTAATACATCGGATTGATAATAACGTGGTAAAGTTCCGGAAGTGCCATCAAGAGAGGTAGCGGCAGGATCTGTAACGATTGGTACGGCTCCCCATATACGCCCTAAATAAAAATAAGCAGTAGCGATCATAAAATCACATTCGGCTATAGCCGGATCTATAAAACTGGCGCTAACGCCGGTGGCTTTTTTTAATTCGAGGGCATTTTTATAACTGGTGGCCCAGCCGGCAACTTTATAAAATGCTTTCCATGCAGCCGATACCCTTCCCGATGTTGAAGACAGGGAAAAATCTATAAAAGGAGGATCATCGCTGCCACCCGCATATTCATTGCCGGCCATTACATCGCCTATTGCGCACATTGCCCTTTGCTCAAAGCCACTCCAGGGAAGACCGCTGTAAAGCGTGCTGGTAAGAGATCTTACTTCATCTTCTGTATTGTAATAGTTGGCAAGCGTTGTTCCGCTCAAGTCTCCTTTGGAGTCAAAATAAGACTTTTTACATGACACTGTTAAAAGCAGAAGAACGCAGGCTCCAAAATATATTCTTTTCATTGTAAACTGATTTTAATGTTTTTTTAATGAACCTTAAAACTCCAGATTAATGCCTGCGGTTATGGTTCGTGGATTAGGGTAGTGTCCCATATCAACATTCTGAACACTAATACTTCCGTTGAAAGCGCCAATTTCGGGATCATAACCACTGTATTTTGTGAAAGTGTACAGATTTTGAATGGTCATATAAATTCTTGCATTAGTGATCAGTTTTCTAAGAGCTATCTTTTCCGGCAGGCGGTAACCCAGTGTAAAGTTTTGCACCCGCAGGTAAGAACCATCTTCTATGTAACGGTCGCTCATGGCACGGTTATTAACATTTGTCTGGGTGAAGCGCGGCAGCGATCCGCTTGTGTTTTCAGCCGTGTACCGGTCATACAATACGCTGCGGGTCTGGTTCCAGTAAGGGCTGATCTCTCCCTCCGTTTGCCAACGCAGGAAATTGAAAATTTTTGCACCGTAGCTGCCCTGCAGAAATAAGCTTACATCAAAATTTTTATACGTAAAACTGTTAGTTAAGCCATAAGTGAATTTAGGATAAGGCGAACCTATAATGGTGTAGTCGTTAGCATCAATTACATTATCTCCATTAATATCGCTGAACCTCACATCACCCAACCAGGTATGCGTTTGGTCAACGGTATAGTCAAATTGCGGAAGGCTGTTATTGAGCTCATCAGTAGTTCTGAAAAGCCCGTTGGTTTTTAATCCCCAAAAGGTTCCTACGGGATGCCCTACCTGGGTATGTGTAACGGTATAGGTGCTGTAATAAATCTTTCCATCCAGGCTACTGGTAAGGTTAGCCAGGCTATTGAGCTCGTTTTTAAAGGTTGAAAATATTCCGGTCACCTTCCATGTAAAATCTTTCCTGTTAACAGCGTTATAATTAATACTCAGATCCAGTCCCGTATTTGTCATTTTACCTGCGTTGCCCACGGGAGCTGTTAAATCGTTCCAGTCGCTGCCTATGCCCAGAAAATAAGGTCCCGTACTGAAAATAAGCATATTTTTAGTAGACTTCTTATACAGGTCTAAGCTTATTTCAAACGTACTTTTTAATAAAGAAATATCAAACCCAACATTTGTTGATACAACAGACTCCCAGGTAACATCGGTATTGGCAAGCCCGCTTAAATAAGTTGAACTGCCAAAGCCAACGCCGCTCCATATCCCCACTGTAGAATTATACAAAGGATTGGGAGCGCCACTTGGAGGATTTTGGTTACCAACCGAACCATAGCCCGCCCTTATCTTTAAATAGTTTATAAGATCAGCGAACTTTTCAGCAAATTTTTCATTGGTAACCGTCCAGGCCGCAGAAACAGCCGGGAAATATCCCCATCTTTTATCAGCTGCAAATTTTGAAGAGCCATCCCTTCTTAAGCTTGCGGATAAAGCGTAGCGGTTATTGTAAGTGTAATTACCCCTTGCAAAGAAAGATTCGATAGCCCAATCACTTTTACCGCCGCTTAATGTCCATGCGTATGATGAATAGGCCGCTCCCGCATTCAGATCCATAATATTATTAACCAGGTTGCCCTTTCCGCCATATATCTGCTCCCAATAGCCAGACTGTATTTCGTGCCCCAACGTACCGCTTATTGCATGCCTGTTAATGGTTTTGTTGGCATTCAAATAGTTTCTGACAGCATAATAATAAGAGTTCTGGCGGCTTTGGTATAACTTACTTGCCTGCGAATAGGTTCCTATGGTAGCCTCGTACTGGTAGGCATCGTTATTATTAAAATTTAATGCATAGGATACTTCGTTCCTTAATGAAAGCCATTTCAGCGGTAAAATTTCGGCATAAACATTTCCGTAGATATTATTGGATATGGTTCTATTACCCCTCAGGTTGGCCGAAGCCACAGGGTTTACAGCATTGCTGTTATATACGCCTGAGGTGGTAGTACCGGCTCCCGCCCAGGTGCCGTCATTATTTTTTACGGGTACCAAAGGACTTAAAATTGCCGCCCACCAAATGGTTCCCTCGGCCGCATCCGCCAATGTTACTTTTTGATTGCTGCGGGATATATTAGCGCTTACGCCCACTTTTGCCCAGGGTTTTATCTGGTTATCAATACTCATCCTCGCCGAATAGCGATTTAAGGCGGAACCCAGTAAAATACCTTCCTGATCTAAATAACCCAGTGAAAAATAATAGTTGCTTTTATCGGTAGCGCCGGAAAAACTTAATTGATGATTTTGTGTGGCAGCATTTTGAAATATCGCATCCTGCCAGTCGGTACCTACACCCAAAACAGCCGGGTTCTGAAACTCACTAACCGAATCAATCACTTTTTCAGATACGCCGTCGTTTACAGTTAACTGGTTCTGATAAGTAGCAAATTCTCTTAAATTCATCAGATCAAGTTTCCTGGTTATTTGCGATTGCCCTATATAAAAATCATAACTGATTTTACCATCGCCTTTTTTCCCTTTTTTAGTTGTAATTAAAATAACCCCGTTAGCCGCCTGAGAACCATAAATAGCCTGGGCCGAGGCATCTTTTAAAATATCTACAGAAGCAATATCGTTAGGGTTTAAGGTAGACATAATACTGTTTGAAACCTGCCCTGCCGAACCGCCTAAACCATCGTACCCGATGTTATTGATCTGATTAGATGTAAAAGGCACCCCATCTATTACAATAAGCGGGTCGTTACTGTTAATAGTTGTAATACCCCTGATCCTTACCGACACACCGCCGCCCGGCTGCCCGCTATTATTGGTTACGGTAACACCGGCAGCCTTACCTTGCAGCGCCTGATCGATACCGGTAACAACCAGGTTCTTAATATCCTTTTCAGATACCGAAGAAATGGATGTGGTAACGTTTGCCCGCTTAGTGGTTCCGTATCCGATTACCACTACATCGCTCAGGGTTCCAGCGCCGCTGCTCATAGTAACTACCTGCAAGGCGTCGCCTGTTATGGTTATTTCTTTTGCAGGCATTCCCACATAAGTAACAACAAGCGTTTTACTACCGTCGGGCACATTGATAATAAACAAACCTTTCTCATCTGTTATAGCTGATATCCGGGTACCTTTCACCTGTACCGTGGCATTAGACAGGGGCGTACCGCCGGCGTCGTTTACTATTCCTGAAACCTGTTTTAAATTCTGTGCCCCGGCAATAAGCACAAATAGGGAACATATCAAAAGCAACCCCGCTCTTGCGTTTTTCTTCTTAAACATATGGCAAGTAAATTTTATTAAAAGTACTATTACAATCAGGTAAAATCCTAATACTTTTATATCATTTTTTTATACAATAACTACATTTTTTTATAAAATATAAAGATTATACCCTACAAAATATTTAATATCAGTAAATTAAATATGAAATATCATATAAAATAATAAAAAATACACTATATCATAATAATACTATTTAAACTTTATTTTTGTATAATCTTATGTATATATCTGAGAATATACTGCGGGAAATTATTCCGCTTACCCCCGGCGATTGCTTTACTATTTTTAAGCGGGTAAAGTCCGACTTCGATTTTCCCTTCCACAGTCATGAAGAAATTGAATTAAATTTTATCAGCAATGGCAGGGGCGCCAGAAGGATTATTGGCGACCATATTGGTATCATTGACGATCTTGAGTTGGTAATGGCAGGCCCCAATCTTCCTCACGTATGGGAAACACATCAATGCAAAAGCAACAAAATAACCGAGATCACCATCCAGTTCCACAAAGATTTCCTGGATGAAAAATTTTTGCGCCGCAACCAGATGCATTTTATGCAAAAGATGATGGAACTGTCTTTAAGAGGCATTTTATTCTCTAAAGAAACCATTCAAAACATTATGCCACGACTGCACACCCTGGGACAAAAGCAGGGCTTCGATTCGGTACTGGAACTGTTATCTATATTGCACGACCTTTCCACATCGCGCAATATGCAAACGCTTTCCGATTACAGCCAGTCGGTAGATTATACCTCCAGCTACAACAGCCGGCGCATTGAAAAAGTGATGGAATTTATTAATAACAATTTTCAAAGAAATATTACGCTCAGCGAAGTAGCTAAACTGGTTAATATGACAGAAATGTCTTTCAGCCGGTTTTTTAAAGCTAAAACGGGTATTACTTTTATGGATAATTTGCTGGAATGCAGGATTGGCAATGCCTCAAGGCTGCTGATCGATACCGCGCAGTCTGTTTCTGAAATTGCATACAATTGTGGTTTTAATAATATATCCAACTTTAACAGGCTGTTTAAAAAAAGGAAGGGATGTACGCCTAAGGCGTTCAGGGAAGATTATAACTTTTATGGCAACAGGAAGTTTATCTGAAATAATATTAAAAATACATTTCATTAATTTCATGTAAGTTTGAAGCGATGGATACCGTTATAGAGCCTTACCTGGTTATCGACACTCTTGTTCTAAAATCCAAACATTTAAAAAGGGATGTAGCTTTAACATTTTTCCTCCCTAAAAATGTTGCAGAACCCTCGCAAATGCCGCTGCTATTGATCAACGACGGACAGGATATGCCGGCAATGCAGTTTGATGAAATACTGAATGAGCTATATGAGCAGTCAGCGATCCGGCCGGTCTTTTGCGTAGCTATTGCCGCGGGGGAAGCGCGTGTACAGGAATATGGGGTGGCAAAAAAGAAAGATTACCTGGGACGAGGCAGCAAGGCCGGCCATTACACTAAATTTGTTCTCAAAGAACTGATCCCTTATATTAAAGAAAACTATAACATTCCTGCATTTAAAGAAACTGCTTTTGCAGGATTTTCGTTAGGCGGTTTAAGCGCGCTGGATATGGTGTGGAACCATCCCGAGGTCTTTTCAAAAGCAGGTATCTTTTCCGGATCGCTCTGGTGGCGCAGTATGGACCAGCATAACGCAAGATATAACGACGACAAACACCGGATCATGCACCAGGAAATCCGGAAAGGAAAATACAAACAGGGATTAAAATTTTTCTTCGAATGCGGCAGGCTGGATGAAAGTGGCGACAGAAATAATAACGGCATCATTGATTCCATTGACGATACGCTTGATCTGATAAAAGCATTACTGGCAAAGGGTTATCACCACGGAGATATCACTTATCTTGAACTTGAGGAAGGCCGACACGATGTGCCTACGTGGGGGAAAGCTATGCCGGTATTTTTAAAATGGGCCTGGGGGAAGAACAATTTTTGATTGCAGCATCGTTGATTCGTTTTTTTCCGGGGCGCTATAGAAGCTTACACTTTCAACCTTTGATCATTAACTAATTATGAAATCATTAAAAGTAAAAACCGTTCCCTCTCAATACAACAAATTATTAGCAACGATCGGTGCAACAATTGCTACCGCAAGAAATAATGCCATAAAATTTGTAAACGCAGAACTGGTAAAAGCAAATTGGCAAATTGGCAGACATATTGTTGAATTTGAACAGCAGGGACAGGAAAGAGCAGAATACGGAAGTGCCCTATTAACAAGGCTATCAAAGGACCTAACACATAGTTATGGAAAAGGATTTGGCAGACGGAACATCTTAGATATGCGCAGGTTTTATCTTGCCTATCAAAAATGGCAGACAGTGTCTGCCAAATTGAGCTGGAGTCATTATATAGCATTGATTGGCATTTCTGATGATACATCGAGAAAATTTTATACAAGGCAAGCTCTTTTGGAAAATCTTTCTGTAAGAGAATTAGAAAGACAAATCAAATCATCACTATTTGAACGACTTGCTTTAAGCAAGGATAAAAAAGGCGTGATGGAGCTTTCTAAAAAAGGGCATACGATTTCAAGTGCAACAGAAATGGTTAAAGATCCTTATGTATTGGATTTTCTAAAAATACCACAAAGCTATAGAGTAACCGAAAAAGGGCTGGAGCAAAAAATCATTGATAACCTTCAGATGTTCTTACTTGAGCTGGGAAAAGGCTTTGCATTTATAGCACGCCAGTACAGAGTATCATTTCGTAACAAACATTATTATATTGATCTTGTGTTTTATCACAGGATATTAAAATGCTTTGTACTCATTGATCTAAAAATAAGAAGCGTAGAACATAATGATATCGGCCAGATGAATCTTTACCTAAACTATTTCAAAAATGAAGAAAATGTAGAAGGAGATAACGAACCTATTGGCATCATTTTATCGGCAGAAAAAGATGAGGTTCTGGTGGAATTTGCCACAGGCGGTATTTCAAATAAAATTTTTGTTTCCAAATACCAATTACACCTGCCGGATAAGAAGCAACTGCAAAGGAAAGTTAAAGCAATTATGCACAAAAAGTAATAACCCATTAAAATGCCTAATTCTTTAATAAACGAAACCAGCCCCTATCTTTTGCAACATGCACACAATCCTGTGAACTGGTATCCCTGGGGAACAGAGGCGTTACAAAAAGCAGTTGAAGAAGATAAGCCCATTTTGGTAAGCATTGGTTATGCTGCCTGCCATTGGTGTCATGTAATGGAGCGGGAAAGCTTTGAAGATGCAGGCACAGCGGCTTTAATGAACGAGCATTTCATCAACATTAAGATTGACCGCGAAGAACGCCCCGACCTGGATCATATTTATATGGACGCTGTACAGGCGATGGGCGGCAGTGGTGGCTGGCCGCTGAATGTGTTCCTGACACCTTCTAAAAAGCCATTCTATGGCGGTACTTACTTTCCTCCCAAAGCTGCGGTAAACCGTCCTTCGTGGATAGATGTTTTGACAGCAGTAGCAGATGCCTTCCAAAACAAGCGGGCGGATATTGAACAGCAGGCTAACGGGTTGACAGAACATCTTTTCCAGTCAAACAATTTTGGGATCGGGGCTGCATCAGGTACTTTTTCAACAGAACAAATTGATGCGGCCTGCGGACATCTTTTACAGCAAGCCGACAAACAATGGGGCGGATTTGGAGGCGCACCCAAATTTCCTCAAACCTTTTCCATACAATTCCTGCTAAAATATTCCCGGCTCGAAAGAAAAAGAAATAAATATCTTGCCGATGAGGCTTTGCAACAGGCATTGCTGAGTCTTGATAAAATGATCCACGGTGGTATTTACGACCAGATAGGAGGCGGTTTTACCCGGTATTCGACAGACCGGGAATGGCTGGCCCCGCATTTTGAAAAAATGCTGTACGATAATGCTTTACTGGTTATTGTTTTAAGCGAAGCCTTCCAGATAACCCGCAATGAAATCTATAAGCAGATCATTGAACAAACCTTAGCATTTACAGAAAGAGAAATGCTCGATCCTTCCAATGGCTTTTATGCTGCTTTGGACGCGGACAGCGAGGGAGTGGAAGGCAAATTTTATGTATGGGAATATCATGAGGTAAAAAATATATTGGGGCCCGATGCGGATTTATATTGCGCCTATTACGATATTACTACAGGCGGAAACTGGGAGCATACCAATATTTTACGTATCAAGGAACCTCTTGCGCTCTTTGCAGAAAAAAGAGAGATAGATGTTGGAAATTTTGCACAATTCATTAAAGACTGCAATAACAAATTACTAATAGAAAGAAGTAAACGTGTACGTCCTTCGCTGGATGATAAGGTCCTCCTCGGGTGGAATGCTTTAATGAATACTGCTTACAGCAAAGCTTATGCGGCAACGGGCCATCCGCATTACAAATCCGTAGCCATAACCAATATGCAGTTTATCTTAAACAGCTTCAGCAACAGCACAGGTTTATTAAATCATGTGTGGAAAAACGGGCAGGCGAAATATCCGGCCTTCCTGGATGATTACGCTTACCTGGTACAGGCTTTACTGGAACTTTATAAAATTACCGCCGAAACTACTTACCTGCAAAAAGCAAATGTATATTGCAAGGCAGTGATTGAGCATTTCTCTGAGCCGGAGGGATATTTTTACTATACACCTAAGGGCCAGGAAGATGTTATTGTCAGAAAAAAAGAAGTATATGATGGAGCCATCCCCAGCGGCAATGCAGTAATGGCGCAGAACCTGATGGCATTGGGTATACTATTCGATAACACCGAATGGCTGCAACGCGCGCAGTCAATGATTGTAGGTTTAAGCAACGTTGCTATAAAATATCCTACCTCATTTGGTATCTGGCTGAATGGATTATATCAAATAATCTCCGGTACAAAAGAAATTGTGCTGATTGGCGATTATGAAAAGGCATTACAGCAGCTTATGCGGGAACCCCAGCCCTTTTCTATCATTATGGCGGCTGAAAAAGCAGACGATACCTATCCTTTGCTGAAAGACAGGAACACGGATCAAGCGCTTGCGATCTTCCTTTGTGAAAATTATACCTGTAAAAAACCAGTACATAGCATTGAAGAATTACTATATCAATTAAATTAAAAATGTCGTATAAACTATTTTGCCTTTTATTGGGTTGCACCCCGCCCGGCAGGCACACAGAACAGCACGATGTATTTTTTTGTATAGGCGAAAGCCTGCACACAATTATCCCCGACATTAAAAATTTCTGGCCCGATGCCGGTAAAATACATATCGACAGTTGGCGGGAGGTTACAACCGTCGAAGGATATAAAATTGAGGTTGCAGAAAAGATAGCTGCTAACGAAAAAGCAAACAATCTTTTCTTTATAAACCTGGGAGGTTATTTGCCCGGTTCGTTTGAAGAGCATCATTTTAAATTATTGACCGTTGCAAACGATATGTCGGAAGCCATCAGGCATGCGAAGCAAACCCGTTTTTATAGCGATTATAATACTGAAGATAAAAGTGGCATCAGTCATGTGGACAATAAATACGGCGTGGATGTAGACGAGGTATTTAATGTGCAGGATATATTACCGGCATATCAGAAAGAAAAATTTTCAATAAAGATTTCCAGGGGAGAAAACCTTACTGAAGACGCTCTGCATATCGGGTATTTGAAGCTGGACAAGGTTTCCTAACTATAATATGTGCCTTCATTTAATCAACCCTTTTATATATGCTGACACCGCCATCTGCCCCGCACGGAGGTACGGAAGACAGACGCAACTCGTCTCCTGAGACGGATATTATGTCATCAGTGTAATACACGCTGTTATCTGAAGTACCTAAGTAAAGATATTTTTTAGCATTCTCGCAATCATCTTTTCGAACTATCGAATAATTCGTTGTTCCCTTTAAAGAATTGTTCTCATAAACAGTCAAAGTGGATTTAGTAAATATTAATTTATTTCCGTTACCATCTGCATAATCTTGTGTGCCTTCATCGAAGCCTGAGGAACTGCTGAGTTCCCAGGCACCTATAAGTTCTCCATTAAGTTTTTTAATTTCACTATCCTTTTTGCAGGATATCAGCACAAAAAAAGTCAATGCATAAAGTATTTTTCGCAAAGTCTGACCGATGGGTTTCATTTAAGTCTTATTTTTTTATAAGGACGTAAAAGTGTGCAAAAGCGCAACAAGAAATTTTAAAAACCTACATTTTTAATGTTGTTCCCTGTTAAAATAGTCCCAAACAATTTTTGCTTTTGCAACACCTGTTACAGCGGCAAGCACTTCGAGGTTTTTTTCGCGGATATTTTTTACAGACCTGAATTCTTTAAGCAACTGATCGGCGGTTGCCTTGCCAATGCCTTTGATATCTTCCAGTTCGTTCTTAAAAGTGCCCTTGCTCCTTTTCTGCCGGTGAAAAGTCACCCCAAAACGGTGTACCTGGTCTCTTATAAAACGGATAAATTTCAAACTGCTTCCATTATAAGGGAGTTTCAGGGACTCCTGGTCTCCGGGAAAGAAGATCTCCTCTTCATTTTTGGCAAGCCCTACCAAAGTAATCATTCCATGCAGTTCCAGTGCTTCAATCGCCTCCATAGCGGCGCCCAACTGGCCTTTGCCACCATCAATGATCACCAACTGAGGGAATCCCTGCATTTCATCTTTCAGTCTTTTATAACGCCTGTAAACCGCTTCTTTCATTGACGCAAAATCATTGATGCCCTGTACTGTTTTTACATTAAAATGCCGGTAATCTTTTTTACTGGGCACTCCGTTTTTAAAACATACCATCGCGCTTACGGGATAACTGCCCTGGAAATTGGAGTTATCAAAACACTCAATATGCACCGGCAGTTCCTGCAATTGCAGATCGCTTTGCAACTGTTCCAGAACTTTTACCTGGTCCACATTCCGGTTTATTTTAAGCCGTTCTTTATTTTTCAGCTCCTCAATAAAATAACCGGCATTCTTTTCCGAAAGTTCAATTAATCTTTTCCGGTCGCCTCCCCTGGGCACTATCAGCTCAACATTTGCTTCGGGATAATCGATAGTAAAGGGTACCACTATTTCTTTTGCATCGCTGTTAAAAGTATTCCGCAGCCGCTCGATGGCATACGGTAATATTTCGGCTACAGGCTCATCCAGGTGCGTTTCCAGCTTATTGGTTTGTGTTTGCACAATGGTTCCGCCGCGTACCATCAGATAATTGACGTAGGCGATGTCTTTATCCCTGATGATGCTAAACACATCTTTATCACCGCCTTTCAACCCGGTAATTACAGACCTGGACTGATAATAATTTTCCAGGTACTCTATTTTTTTCCTTACATATTCGGCTTTTTCAAATTGCAGATTTGTTGCCAGGCTCTTCATTTCTTCCCTGAAATGCCTGATCACAGGCGAAAGATTTCCCTTGAGAAGATCTTTAACCTGCCCGAGGTTCTCATCATAATCTTCTTTCGACTGCAAGCCCTCGCAGGGGCCTTTGCAATTACCTAAATGATACTCCAGGCAAACTTTAAATTTTCTTTTTTCTATATTATTCCGGGTAAGATTTAGGGTACACGTACGCAACGGAATCGTTCTTCTGATAAACTCCAGCAGTTCCCGCACCCTGAAAACAGAGGTATAAGGTCCTAAGTATTGCGAGCCGTCATCCACAGGCTGCCGCGTCAGATAAACACGCGGAAAATTTTCGTTCTTAATTACAATATAAGGATAGGACTTATCATCTTTCAGCTCAATATTGTAGCGCGGCTGAAATTGTTTGATCAGGGAATTTTCAAGAAAAAAAGCATCCTGCTCACTATTTACAATGGTGAATTCAATTTTATGAATGCGCTGCACCAGCTCGTGTGTTTTATAAGTGGTAAATGTCTTATTGAAATAGGAACTCACACGTTTACGAAGGTCTTTTGCTTTACCCACATAAATAATAGTACCCTGTTCATCGAAGTATTTATAAATACCGGGCTGGTGAGGAATAGTGGATGATATTTTCGAGAATGCTTCCTGCGTCATAAAGGATGCTAATTTACGAATAAGCGCTACAAATAACCTGCAGCGGGTTGGGCAACTATTATTAATTTTATAGGATGACTATTAAAATTGATGACCACCTGGAACTACAGCTCATCAGTATCCAACATGCCGCAGCGTTATTTAAAGCTATAGAGGGGAACCGGGAGCAGCTTTCTGTATTCCTTCCCTGGGTTCCGGCAATGCAAAGCGTTGAAGAGGTGAGGTCTTATATTCAAAGCTGTGAAGCATTGCATGCAAAGTCTCTTGATTATGGTTTTGTAGTTCTTTATGACGGCGTATTAATTGGCCGTATCGGGTTGCATCATCTTAATACTGCCAACAAATCTGCCGCGATCGGCTACTGGCTTTCGGCTGCTTACCAGGGCAAAGGCATTATTAGTGCGTGTGTACAGGCTATTATACAATATGGTTTTGAAACACTTCGGTTAAACCGCATCGAAATTAAAGCTGCCGTCCATAATATCAAAAGCCGTGCAATCCCCGAAAGATCAGACTTTGTATTTGAAGGTATATTACGCGAAGCTGAATTAGTTAACGGTGTTTATTTTGACTTAGCGCTCTATTCTTTATTGCGGAGAGAATACCGGGCAGCCTATTGATCTTTTTTAATAACATAGATCACGGAGCAGCATGCTTCCACGTTGCCAATAGCATTAATATTGGAGGCCAGCCCGTGCAAACCGGCGCTGAAGTAATTTGTTTTACCGGTCTTATACCTGCTGCTTAACATATCCACGTAAAAGCTGTCGAACCACATCGGCAGCATTTTTACAAGGTGCAGGCCATGCTGTTCCATCAATACCTGCATAGCATGAGGAGAAAAGTGGTACAGGTGTCTTGGCACATCATATCCTGCCCAATACTTTCCATAAACTTTTGCATCTTTACTGGTATAGTTGGGCACCGCAACGAAAAGCACCCCGTTTTTCGCCAGCAGGTTTTTTAATTGCGCTACATATTCATGTAAGGTATGCACATGCTCTAATACATGCCACAAAGTAATCGCATCAAAACTTTCATTATCCAGGGAAAATAATTCAGGTGAAGGTTTTGCGGTAATGCCATATTCATTGTTAGCAACCTTTCGTGCATCGGCTTCGGGTTCCAGTCCTAACACTTCCCATCCTGCTTTTTGCATCGTATTTAAAAAAGTACCGGTACCGCAGCCCACATCCAGCAGTTTCCCCGTTTTCAGTTCCGTATACTTTTCTATGATCCCGGCTTTTTGCTTCATGGTCACTTTTCGTACCCGCTGGTAAAGCTTGTTAATTAGCCCTTTGCTTGTATTGGTATGGGATATATAATCTTCCGATTTATAATACTGGCCTATCTCGTTAATATCCGGAACATCCTGGGTAAAACGCAGGGTGCAGGAATCACAATGAATAATGCGAAACGCTTTTCCACTGACAGTATTGTCCTTTACGCTAAACACCTGCTGTAACATACCGGACTTGCATACGGGGCAATGGGTATAAAGGATCGAAGACATTATTTATGGTAACTGTATCTTTTAAAAAAGGGATCAGAACGTTTTAGACAGCAAAGCTCGTGCCGCAACCGCAGGTACTGCTTGCATTTGGGTTGGAAAAGGTAAACCCCCTGTTGTTCAGCCCGTCGCTCCAATCTATTTCCATTCCTGCCAGGTACAATTCGTGCGCTTTATTAATGACACAGGGTATGCCCTCAAATTCAAATTCATGATCATTATCAGCCTTTGCATCAAATCCTAAAACATAGCTCATACCGCTGCAGCCTCCCCCTTTTACACCTACCCGCAGGTATTGCGATTTGTCAAAGCCTTCGGCATCCATCAATCTCTTTATTTCCTTTACAGCCCCGGCGGTTAAAGTAACCGGGCTGGTTGTTGTTGTGTTCATATTGCAAAATTAGCCAAAAACGATCTATTATTTTGTCATCATTCAGTATTATCCAGTCAGACCGGGACGGTCAGACTGGGTACATAGTCTGACCGTCCCGGTCTGACCAACTTCCAGAAAAATTTGCAAACAAACATTTACATACAACCAATTTTTCATAAATTGGGAAAAACGTTGCTATGCAGTTTCAGCCGGAAAGCATCTATCATATTTTTAACCAAGGGAATAATCAGTCAACTATCTTTCATACTACTGAAGATTATAGTATCTTCTTAACATTAATCCGGCAATTGATACAACCTAATTCAGAAATACTTGCATGGTGCCTGATGCCCAATCATTTTCATCTATTGGTTTATACGACCAATAAAAGTTGTCAAAAAATTCAGCAGGGAGGATTATATATAGATCTGCTTACTAACAGCCTGAGAAAATTACTGAGCGGATATGCAAGGATTTATAACAAAAAATATATTCGTACAGGATCATTATTCAGGCAAAAGACAAAATCGAAAGCTTTAACTGATGACAATAGAAAAAGCGACGATCGGCTAAGCGATTATCTCTATAATTGTTTTAGTTATATACATTATAACCCTGTTGAAGCAGGTCTTGTTTCAACACCCATAGAATGGGAGTATTCTTCCTATAAAGATTATGCAGGAAATAGAAAAGACACCCTTTGTAACAAAGAACTTGCCGCAAAAGTTTGTGGCTTTAGCGAGCTTGATTTCAGATAGCATGGGAGCCCAATACCTGGTCAGACCGGGACGGTCAGACCAGGTTAACAGGGGCGCCGAGGTTACTTATCAAATTTTTTTCTCAATGCATCCAGGCTCGATTGAAAACTGTTTTTAGGCTTATTGCTTACCGGAGCGCCTTTCTGCATTCCTGTTTTAGACCTTTGTTCTGTTTTATTATCTTCTTTCATACTCAATGCAATGCGCTTACGGGCGGCATCCACTTCCAGCACGGTTACCATTACCTTCTGATTCAGTTTTACCACTTCGTTAGGATCGCTCACATACTTATTTGCCAGGTGAGATACATGTACCAGCCCATCCTGTTTTACTCCCACATCCACAAAAGCTCCAAAATTGGTAATATTTGTAACGATGCCGGGCAGCTTCATTCCGGGCTGCAGATCGCCCATCGAAGCAACGCCTTCCGCAAACCGGAATTCTTCAATTACATCACGCGGATCGCGGCCCGGTTTTTCCAGCTCTTTCAAAATATCCTCAATGGTATAGGCCCCGGCTGTTTCGCTAATAAAATCTTTTACATTGATCTGCTTCCTGATCTCAGGTTTGGCAATAATTTCACCAACAGAGCAGTTTAATTTACCTGCCATTGCTTCCACCACATTATAACTTTCGGGATGTACCGCCGAATTATCCAATGGATTAGCTGCATTGGGTATCCGCAAGAACCCAGCACATTGCTCATAAGCTTTCGTACCCAGCATAGAAACTTTCAGCAGTTCGCTGCGCGATTTAAAAGCCCCGTTCTTACTTCTGTATTCTACAATATTTTTTGCTGTTGTTGCTGTAAGCCCCGAAACATAAGTTAACAGATGCTTGCTGGCGGTGTTGACATCTACGCCCACATAATTCACACAGCTTTGAACCACGTTATCCAGGCTTTCTTTTAACCGGTTCTGGTTAACATCGTGCTGGTACTGCCCCACGCCAATGCTCTTGGCATCAATCTTTACCAGCTCACTTAAGGGATCTAACAAACGGCGGCCGATACTGATGGCCCCGCGTACCGTTACATCCTCATCGGGGAACTCCTCACGCGCCACTTCGCTGGCAGAATAAATAGAAGCGCCGCTTTCATTTACCATAAAAACAGCAACAGGTTTACCAAAATCAATGCCGCGTACCAGCTTTTCCGTTTCTTTACTGGCAGTGCCATTGCCATAACCAATTGCTTCAATGTTATATTGATGCACCAGGTTTTTAATCGTAGCAGTTGCCCCCTCCCATTCGTTTTGCGGGGCATGAGGGAAAATAGTAGTGTACTTTAAGAAGGTTCCGTTTTCATCGAGACAAACAACTTTACAACCTGTTCTGAAGCCCGGATCAATGGCCAATACCCGTTTGCTGCCCAGGGGAGATGCCAGTAGTAACTGACGAAGATTTTCAGCAAATACGCGGATCGCTTCTTCATCAGCCGCTGTTTTACTGCTCATCCGGAACTCGGTTTCTATTGCAGGTTTTAACAACCGGCTGTAAGCGTCTTCAGTTGCGGCAGCTACCTGCTGCCCAGTTCCGTTATATGATTTTACACAAACATCTTTTAACGCGCCAATTGCGGTATCCTTTTCAATGGAGATATCCATAATTAAAAAGCCTTCCTTCTCTCCGCGCCTGATTGCCAGCAAGCGATGCGAAGGACAATCGGTCAGCAGCTCTTTAAATTCAAAATAATCCCTGTACTTCTGCGCTTCTTCTGATTCTTTCTTAGTGGTAAGCACACGCGCAGCAATGGTCGCACTTTCCCGGAACATAGAGCGTACCAGCGTTCTGGCCTGTTCACTTTCCGAGATCCATTCGGCAATAATATCACGGGCGCCCTGCAATGCTTCTTCCTGATCTTTCACCTGGTCATTAAAAAAAGCGGCTATCTCTGCTTCAGCAATATCCCCGGCCTGGTCAAACAATTGTTTTGCCAGCGGTTCGAGTCCTTTTTCAATGGCAACAGTAGCCCTGGTTTTTCGTTTGGGCTTATAAGGCAGATAAATATCTTCCAGCTCGGTCGCATTGATGCAGTTTTCAATCCGCAATTTCAATTCGGGGGTCAGTTTACCGGCTGCTTCAATCGTTTTCAGCACTGTTTCTTTACGCTTTTCCAGCTCATCGTAGTACTTTATTTTATCAATCACATCGCCTACCTGCACTTCATCCATATTACCGGTTGCTTCTTTTCTGTAACGACTGATAAAAGGAATAGTGGCCCCTTCTGCATGTAATTGCGCTACATTGTTTATATTTTTTACGGGCAGCGATAAATCAACTGCTATTTGTTGTATATACTTTAAATCCATATTCTTTTTTTCGCCCGGCTGTAAACCGGGGATGCAAATGTAGGGGGCCTCTCAAAAGAAAAAAATTTTTTTGAAAAGGTATTTGTATTATGGGTCAGACCGGGACGGTCAGATCCCGGTAATTACTCGTATATAATCTCTGCATTACCGCCAACGGGATACCCCTGGCAGGTAAGTACCCGTCCTTTTGCGATTTCGTCTTCCATTAAAATTTCATTACAGGCCATCCATATTTTACCGGAGATGCAGGTGGCGATGCAGCTTCCGCAGCGGCCCGCCTCACAACTGTAAGGCACAGCTATATGGGCCTGTTTTGCCGCGGCTACGATGCTGTGGGGGTATTGTACGGTAAGGGTGTGTGTATGTGCGCCGATATGTATAACTACACGGTGCTTTTCTTTATCCGGAGGCTCGGGGAGGCGCGCCGGTGGCTGGGGATTAAAATCCTCTTTTATAATCTGGTGATTAAGGATCCCGTTATTCCGTAATGAAATAGTGGCCATTAACATATAATCAAACGGTCCGCAAACATAAAACAGCAAATCTGTTTTACTGAAATTTGAAAAATGCTCATCAAGCAGCCTCGTTAATAACCAGTGACTCAGCCGGCTATAATAAACATCGAGCCGGTTGCTATACATAAAGTGAATAAAGAAACGACCCTTATATTTTTCCTGTAAGGTTTTTAATGTATCATGGAAAATAGTATCCGCTTCGTTCCGATTGCTATAAAACAGGAATACTTTTTGGGCGGTCGTAAACAATAAGGTCTTGATCAGGGAAAAACAGGGCGTGATGCCGCTGCCGGCAGCAAGAAAGCAAAAAATTTTCTCCTTGCTGTTTTCAGGTAGTGTAAAAAAACCACTGATGCCTGACGTATGCAATATGTTGCCTGCTTTGGCTTTATAAACCAGCCAGCGCGAGAACTCTCCGTTGTCCAGTTTTTTTACTGTTATGGATAACGGTTCATTTGCATCAGGTGAAGAAGATAGGGAATAAGAGCGACGCTGCTCACCGCTTTTTGTATTGAATACCAGTGTGAGAAACTGGCCGGCTTTATATTGGGGTTGCCAATCATTCAGCGGGTTTAAAATAATAGTTCTGGCGGCATTGGTTTCTTTTATTACAGCTTTTATTTCCAGTTCTTTTATAATAGATGTATCCTTATCCATCACTATAAATGTACTAAAATATAATATGGGTATGAGAATTCTTATTTTGAGGTGCTGTATTATCTCAGCCAGGCGCGGGGATCTACATTTTTTTCCTCGATCATTAATATAAAATCAAGCTTCCCGCTGCCGGTTTCATCATCGGAACCAACGGTACCAATGGTCTGCCCCCGAGAAACGGTTGCGCCTTTACTTACACTTACTGAAGCAAGATTACTATAGGCCGTAAAATATTTACCATGACGCAATACCACAAATGAAGTGCCTCCTACTTTTGAAACGCTGGCCACCTCTCCGTTAAACACTGCCCGAACCGGGGCGCCCACCTGGGCTGTATAAGTAACGCCCGGGTTATCACCAACAATATCGGGTCCCACACCTTCAATTTTATAGCGCCCGAAACCCAAAGTAATTACGCCCTCCACAGGTGCCGGTAAACGCCCGCGGTTTTGAGAAAAATCGCTGTTCAACGCAATATCATCAGCTTTATAGTTCAGGTATCCTCCTGCCGGGGCTTTGTTTTCAACAACAGGGGCCGGCGGAGGCGAAGCATTTGTTTTCGCAATAACAACCGGTTTTGCATCAGCTATGATGGCATTGCCAGATTTAGGAACATTCCGGAAGGAGCTGGTATTTTCGGGTTCCACCGTCTCAAACTTAGGGTCTCTACGGGGAGCTGCGGCCACTTCCTGCTGTGGCTGCGATGGCGCTGTACCTGAAGGAGACAGCTGTGTTGTTTTTGCATTGGCCAAAGCCTTTTCGGTTTCGAGCGCCCTTTGCCGCGCCCATTCTTCCTGTCTTGCTTTGGCATCTGCAGCTGCCTTTTTACGCGCTTCTTCCTGCGCTATCTTTTTTGCCTCTGCAATTTCCCTTCTTACAACAGCTGCAATATCGCTTTTCAACTGCCGGTCTTCTGCCTGTTTTTTGGCAATCTGTTTTTGTAACGAGCCTGCCTGGGATTGCAGCTGGCGTGCAAGCGAATCCTTTTCTGTTTTTTCTGTTTCCAGCACCGAAAATTCATTGGACCGGCTGGTTAAGGCTGCCTGCTTTTTCTCTTTACTTGCTACCTGCTGGCTATAGCGTTTATTAATTAAATCGCGCGTTTTCACAATATCCTGCATCTGCTTTTCACGATAGTTGCGATAGCTCTTTAAATAGGCCACGCGTTTTATAGCATCGTTAAAGCTATTTGCAGAGAATATAAAATTCAGATAATCATAATTACTGCGATTTTTATAAGCATACACTACCGTACGTGCGTAATGTGCTTTAAGCGTATCCATTTGTTTTTTTAAACGCTTTATTTCTATCGCGCTGTAATAAATATCATCATCAATAAGGTGTATCTCCTTACCGATATTATTGATATATTGCTCCTGCAATTCTATTTTCTTGTTTACCGCCGCTAACTGGTGCAGGTTATTTTTACTTTGTCCTTTAACAGCATCATAGGCCTCCTGTATTTGCCTTAGCTCCAATTGCAGCTTTCGCCGCTCTTCTTCCATTTCTGTTTTATCGCTGGTTTTCTGAGCTGCAGCATTCAAAGCAGACAGCAGCATTATTATCCCCAAAACAGAGGCAGTACTTTTGCAGTGCCAGCATGTATACGCCCGTCTGAACGGACGTTTTAAATAAGATAATAGCGATACTGCAACCTGTACCATAAATAAAAAGGAATATTATTGCTTTGTTTTGTAACCAGACGGCACTGAGAAAGGCGTACTTACTTCACCGTCAAAATCATAAGATATAAAATTCAGTTTAATAGTGATATTATCCTTATACTTCACATTTATATTTCGTAAGGTAGAAAAGCTTCTCCCGTTTGCGGATTTATAATCACTATAGTTCAATTGTGCGCTCCTGTTTTTGGAAGCGTCCACATCATCCAATTTGCTTTCAGATGGAAGGTACCCCGGCATTACTACGGTAAGCAGGTTCTTAAAATTGCCTTCCTGGGTTGCAATCACATAATTATTTTCCTGTTTTGTAAGGCTGGCGTTATCCTTATCTACAAAAACCGCGTTACCAATAAGCAGGTCCTGCAAAGTATTGAAGTTTACCGGCAGCCCTATTTTATCCTGTATGTATGCCAGGCTGGTTGCCGTGTATTGCTTGTGCAGCTTATCCAGCACTTTCACCGAATCTTTGGTGATCATGGCGCGCACGCCTTCAAACCCCAATAGCCCTGCCGACATCCAGATCACTTCATCCTTTTTCATAACCAGCTTCACGTTTACACTTTTCCCGTTCCCCTTGCCATCATCATAATCAACATTAACCTTGCCAGAAAAGGTTTTAAAATCAACGTTGTTTAACCTGGCAATAACAGTTGACGGGCCTTCTTCTTCTACATTGGCGACACTGGTATCAGCCGTACCGGGAACCGGTGTTTTCGCCGCCTTTTTTGCTGCATTGCAAGAAGCCAGTAGTACAACGACCGTCAATGCAAATAATAATTTTTTCATCAAAATATTTTTAGTTGTTTATACCTTACCCGTATGCCCAAACCCCCCGGCACTCCTATCCGTTTCACTTAAAGAATCCACGGCCACCCAGCTAATCATTTCAACTTTCTGAATAACCATTTGGGCGATACGATCACCATTTTGTATGGTATGGGGTTCATTGGACAAATTTATCAGGATCACTTTTATCTCTCCCCTGTAATCTGCATCAATGGTGCCAGGCGTATTTAAACAGGTTAACCCCTGTTTAATTGCCAGCCCGCTTCTCGGTCTTACCTGGGCTTCGTACCCTTCAGGTATCTCGATATATATACCTGTAGGCACCAAAGTTCTTTCCAGGGGCTGTAATACGATGTTTTCTGTTATAGACGCACGAAGGTCCATACCGGATGCACCCTTTGTAGCATACGCCGGTAAGGGGTGCGCCGATTTATTCACTATTTTAACTTCAAAACCTGCCATAGCCGGCAAAGATAATCCCTTGTGGCTAAAGAGTGAAAGGGTTTGTGTTTTAAGGGAGTTTTAACAAAAGATTCTGCTCTAAACCATTTTTTTCAAAAAACCGTGTGGCTTCATTATGCTGATCCTGCTTTTTTTATAGTCTTTAATTTTTCTTTTCTAAAAGAACAGTCGCCTGAGCCGTAAGCCCCTCCTCTCTGCCAACAAATCCCATATATTCGGTGGTAGTTGCTTTTACAGAAACATCTGCTGCTGCAACTTCACAGATAGCGGCAATCGTTTCCTGCATTTTTAATACATAAGGTTTGATCTTTGGCTCCTGCAGGCAAAGTGTGGAATCGATGTTAACAATGCCGTATCCTTTTTCCTTTATGAGCCCGACACAATGTTTCAGCAGGATTTTGCTGTCGATATTCTTATACTGGTCATCCGTATTAGGAAAATGAATACCAATATCGCCCAGGGCTAATGCGCCTAACAAGGCATCGCATATAGCATGTAATAATACATCCGCATCGCTGTGGCCAATGGCGCCCTTTGTATGGGGAATTAAGACCCCGCCTATCCATAGCTCACGGCCGACTGCCAGCTGGTGAAAATCAACACCACTGCCCATTCTGTAACTCATAATTTATTATTTGCGCTAAAGGTAAGCTACAAAATATTTTAAACAAGAAGGTTTAGCTATTTTTGCAACTATGAAACCTGAGGAGCTTTACAAGATTTATTTACAATACCCCAGCATACAAACAGATACCAGAAAATTAAAAACGGGCGATCTCTTTTTCGCCCTGAAGGGTCCGAATTTTAACGGGAATATCTTTGCAAAGCAGGCCCTTGATGAAGGAGCCGGATATGCGGTTATTGATGAACGGGAATTTGAAATACCAGGCAAAACCATTCTGGTTGCCGATGTGCTTACTGCCCTTCAGCAGTTGGCCAACCATCACCGCAGGCAATTTAATATTCCTTTTATTGCCATAACAGGCAGTAACGGCAAAACCACTACCAAAGAACTGATCCATGCAGTACTCAGCGAAAAATATAAAGTTTATACCACCGAAGGCAACCTGAATAATCATATAGGTATACCATTAACAATCCTGAAAATACAAAAGGATGCCGAAATAGCCGTTATTGAAATGGGCGCCAATCACCTGCATGAAATTGAAAGTTATTGCAAAATAGCAGCACCCACGCACGGGTTGATCACCAACTGCGGGAAAGCGCACCTCGAAGGTTTCGGAAGCATTGAAGGCGTGAGAAAAGGGAAAGGAGAATTATTCGATTATTTAAGAGCGAGAAATGACGCCACTGTTTTTATCATGAAAGATTATGATTACCTGCAGCAAATGAGCAAAGGCATCAGCAGGATCGTGAGCTACGGCGCTTCGGATGCCGACATAACGGGAAATATAGCCAGAGACTCATCAACTTTATTAAAGGTATTGGTACACATTCAATCTTCAGCGGCTGAGATAAAAACGAACCTGGTAGGCGATTATAACCTGCCCAACGTACTGGCCGCTGCGGCCGTGGGTAACGAGTTTAATATTTCTCTTGATAATATTAGATCCGCCATAGAAAATTATCAACCTTCCAACAGCCGCTCCCAATTAATCGAAAGCGGAACCAATAAAATTATACTCGATGCATATAATGCCAATCCCAGCAGCATGAAGCTGGCTATTGATAATTTTGCAAAAGTGAATGCAGCACATAAAATATTGATGCTGGGTGCCATGGCCGAAATGGGCGCCGAAACAGCAACAGAGCACAACACCCTTATTACACAAATCAAAAATTACAATTGGGATGAAGTAGTACTGGTAGGAAAGCCTTTTGCAACCTTCAGCAATGAGTTTATATATTTTGAAGATTCGGCAGAAGCTGCAGATTGGGCGCAGCAACAATCATTCACAAACACTTATCTATTAATCAAGGGGAGCAGAAGTTCCCGGATGGAAAAAATTGTAACTGCAATTGTAAACCGGTAATTATGGAAAATAATAAAGCAAAAAGAGGATACCTGGCTTCAACACTGGGTTGCTATTGCCCCCGCTGCCGTGAAGGTAAAATATTTGAGCATCCACTTTCATTCAAATTCAACAATATTTTGAAGATGCATAAAAACTGCCCGGTTTGCAGACAGCCAACGGAAATTGAAGTTGGCTTTTACTACGGTACCAGCTATGTCAGCTATATGCTTGCTGTTGCCTTAAGCGTGGCAAGTGCTGTTGCCTGGTGGATCATTATTGGTTTTTCTGTAAACGATAACCGCATTTTTTACTGGCTTATCTTTAACGGCATGCTGCTGGCCTGTCTTCAACCCTGGCTCATGCGCCTGTCGCGCAGCCTGTGGCTTTCATGGTTTGTAAAATATGATCCCGACTGGTGCGAAAACGGCCCCGTTGATGTGTCGGAAAGAATAAATGAAGACCAGGGTAATAATTGGTAATGCCGGCTGTTTCAATCCGGTAACTATAACTTTTTTTAAACCATAGAGATTCATAAGGTTATTCACAGAGAATGTAGAAACTTTTAGCCAAACATAACTCAGAATACTCCGTGTATCCCTCCGCTTCCTCTGCGGTAAAATATACATCCTCAAAAATGTTATGGATGTAACCGGTTACCGCAGGTACCCCAGTATCTTCAGCATGCTTTGGGCCGACTGTTCTTTTGCATATACCCACTCTTCCAACTCCCCGTTCTTATCATACTCAATAATAACGTGTTTGGGCGAAGGAATAAGGCAGTGCTTAATACCTCCATAACCGCTGATCTGGTCCTGGTAAGCGCCGGTATGGAAAAAGCCTACGTATAACGGTTCGTGATCTTCCTTATTTTCCTTTTTCTCAAGGTCGGCTGCGTCTACGGGGCGCACAGGCGAGTTGCCTACACCATTATCGTTTTTTATTTTAGGAAGAAATACTTCGTTAATATGTTCTTCACTGTCATAATAATCGTGCCCATCGCAGGTAATGCCTCCTAACACCACCCGCTGGTATTCGTTGTCCCACTTATTAATCGGTAACATCAGGAAACGCTCACCAATGCCCCAGGTATCGGGCAATGTGGTAATAAAAGAAGAGTCGATCATATACCAGGTTTCGCGGTCGTTCTGGCGTTTCTCTCCTATTACGCTGTAAATATGCGCCATGCTTTCCCCAACCGTATAGCTGCCAAATTCCGTATAGATATTCGGAACAGGCACTTTGGCTTTTTTGCAGGCAGATTTAATATTGCTGATGATCTCATTGATCATGAACTGATAATCGTACTCAAACGCAAGGCTATGCTTAATAGGAAAACCACCGCCAATATTCAGAGAATCCAGTTCGGGACAAATCTTCCTCAACTGACAGTACAGGTTAATGCTTTTGCGCAACTCACTCCAGTAATAAATATCATCTTTAATTCCTTTATTCAAAAAGATGTGCAGCATTTTTAGCTGAAACTTATCTTCATTGCCTTCTATTTCATCCACATAGAATTCTAATACATCTTTGGCTCTTATGCCCAGCCGTGATGTATAGAAAGGAAAGGTAGGTTCTTCTTCGGCAGCGATCCTGATGCCGATTTTAAAAGGATCTTTGCTTTTGATACTGCGCTTGTACATGGCCAGTTCTTCTTTATTGTCCAGCACCGGTATCACATTTTTGAACCCGCTGTTAATAAGCTTCGCTATCCTTGAGGTATAATTTTTTTGCTTGAACCCGTTACAAACGATATTGATGTCTTTGGTGATCTTGCGGCGTTTGTACAGCTGGTTGATAATATCAATATCATAAGCAAATGATGTTTCCAGGTGTATATTATGCTTCAGCGCTTCACCCACCACAAAAGAGAAGTGCGAGCTCTTGGTGCAGTAAGTATAAAAGTATTTTCCTTCATACTTATACTTCCGCATAGCGTTAGCAAAATATTGTTTAGCCTTGTTGATGTTGATCCCTATTTTAGGAAGGTAGCTTACTTTTAAAGGAGTGCCATACTTTTTCACCAGCGCTTTATAATCTATACCGTTAAAAATAAGGTCGCCATCCTTAACATCTATTCCTTCCTGGGGAAAATTAAAGGTTTGCTCAACCAGGCCTAAGTATGAATTATTCATTTGCCATTACACCGGCTGCTCCGGCACTTATTGATTTTTTAAAAACAGGACGCTAAATTATGAAAATAAGCAATTAACAAGGCGAAAATTTAATATCGAGAATTATTGTACCGGCTGCAGCACCAATAGCCTCAGGATTGCCTGCCTCTCCGGTGGGCAGGCGTCGCACCCCCGGGCTGTGATGCTGTTATCAACGCCATTAAAAAAGGTCATACCGGGGAGGGTCATACCCGGTAAAAAACATTAAACCCCGCTTGTCGCGGGGTCTGATCATAAATTAATCCTTCCTCAGGAATTATTTTACAGAAGCTACCAGGGCTTTGAATGATTCAGGATGGTTCATAGCTAAATCTGCTAATACTTTCCTGTCGAGTTCAATACCTTTTTGCTGAAGTTTGTTGATGAACACCGAATAAGTTAATCCTTCTTCGCGTACGGCTGCGTTGATACGTGCGATCCACAAAGTGCGGTATTCCCTTTTTTTCAGTTTACGGCCTACATACATGTAGGTCATCCCTTTTTCAACAACGTTTTTTGCAACGGTGAATACATTTTTACGTTTACCGTAAAAACCTTTGGCTTGTTTTAATATTTTTTTTCTGCGGGCTTTAGAAGCAACAGCATTTACTGAACGTGGCATATCTTAAAGAGTTTAAATGTTTAAAAATTAAAAGGCTGATAAATTTTGTACAACCCTTATTTTAATCTCAACAAACGTTTTACAAAGTCTACATTTGGTTTTGCAACCACACCGTCAATACGCATGTGGCGTTTGCGCTTGGTAGATTTTTTTGTAAGAATGTGACGTTTAAAACTCTTTTGATGAGTGATCTTGCCGGTTGCTGTTACTTTAAAACGCTTTTTCGCGCTCGAATTTGTTTTTACCTTAGGCATGGTAAATAAATAATTAGTGTTATACCTTTGAGGCGTTGACACCCGTGTATCACTCTTTTTGGGCCTCTTCAGGAAAAATGTCCGCAAAGGTAAGGAAAAATAATTAAAATCTGTAACCTAAGCCAATTGCCAATTCCTGCGTATGCCGCTACCCCCCGGCCGTTATAATTACCTGCAGACCAACCAGAAGGAACATTGCTGCTCTTATGGCTGTTACTTACGACACCGCCCAGTCCTATATCTGTTTTAAGAAAAATTTTAGGAGTAAAATGAAAATCAAACGCTCCTGTAAAAAGCAATCTTGACACATTACTATTGTACCTGCGTGCCACAAAATCCGACTCACCTATGTTATAGTTAGTAACCACATCTTCATTTGAAAACATATATTGCCCTCCTATGCCAATCCGCACCTTGCCACTACGCTTTAAATTCGTTTTTATATCTACAACCCCTCCCAGGGCTTTCCTGTTCAATGCTACAAAAGGTGAAATACCAATACCCAGCCAGTTATTAAAAAAATCTTTTTCATAGGAAATGACAATACCCGACAGTGGGGATATTGTTAAATGGTCGTTGCCAGACGCTGTCGACAATGGCGCTAATATCCGGTAAGCGGCGGATACCTGCTGTGTCCAGGTATTCCGGTACTTTGGATCGGGCATCCTTTTAGGTTTGGGTATTCCCGGCTCATAATATACCCTTTCCCGGGCATGCGGCTTTGGAGGCCCCATGCGAATTTTAAACAGATCAGTTTGATTAATTATTTACAGTTGATAACCGGGTCAAGGGGAGCCGAGATGTCGTATAAAATAAAGCCCCCGTTTATATAAGCGATCAGCGTATTGTCATAAGGGATCACATCAATAAATGTTTCGCCGGTATTGATCGTTTTAATGATTACAGGATTGGCAGCGTCGCTTACATCAATTACATACAAACCCTTATTACCGCAGCATACATATAAAAAATTACCGGAAAGACCTAACCCTTCCGGGACAGGTAATTCCAGACGTCCTTCCAATGTAGGGGTTAAAATTGTATTTCCCTGTATATTTAAATGTTCAAAGAATTTTCTGTAACTGCGCCACAGGAATTATTAGTGCTGCGCAGGGTAACATAAGCATAATTGTTATTGGCTACCACAGGATCGCAGGCCCTGAAATGCTCCACCTGCCCCTGTTCCCTGGGGAATTGGGGGTCGCTTATATCAAAGACATACATACCTGTCTGCGAACCTATAAATAATTTATCCCGGTAGGGGAAGATCGTTTCCACATCGCCCCAGCCGATGTAGGTATTATTAAGCAGCACGGTGCCGGAAGGATCGCTAATATCGTAAGTATATAATTGCTGCGTGGTAACAATATATAAATAATTACCGCTGATGGCCATCCTCGCAGTAGAGCCACCGGCAGCATTGGTATTTGAATTACCGTCTTTAGAACAGGATGCTACATACAAAATCGGTAGCATACCTAAGGTTATCAATAGAAGCTTTTTCATATCTGGTTTTATATATTTAAGATTATATAAGTATAAAACATAGATATCCTTTAGTAGGAGCAGGATGGATTTACAAGCGTTTTCTTTTCCCAGCCGATCACCACACCTTTTGCAGGATCAGGGCATTCAAACCGCCCTCTGTCGGGAGGATGGTTGGGACTGAACAGGTTTTCAAACGAATCGGGCAGGCGCTTTACTACAGCAACATTGGTGCTGGTTAAGGATAAAATCACCAGGTCGCTCATATTATTAGTAATGATCAGGTTGTCTTTTACTGCTACTTCCTGGCATCCCCTTATTACTATAAACCCTTTTTTTACAGGAGCCGCAGGGTCGCTGATATCAGTAATATGGATGCCTTTTCCACTCTCTACCTGGTATAAAATACTACCGGATACATAAACTTTCCCTCCCGATTCATAGGGTTGATCGGATGTCAGGGCAATATTCATTATTCATCTTTGCTTCCATAAACAGGCGCATAGCCGGTAGTTGTTTCATCGTTTCTGTTGCAGGCAAATAATAAGAGCAACAACAAAAAAGATAGGGTGCTTTTTCCCATAAGTATTAAATATTTAAGTTGTTTGATATAATATAACGCGGCGTTCAATCATTACGCAACATCACAAACTAAAATATTATCCTTTTTTACAAAAGCTTAACTTTTCATTTCCAGGTAATTATAGACAGAATTACAGTCTTGTTTTTTTTCCGTTCTTCGAAAGGGCAGTAAGTTTTTTGCGTACCGGTTCATCAAAGCATTTTAAGGATACCCATGCGAGTATAATGGCAGTTATAACAATTCCTCCAGAGAATATATAAAGATTGCGTTCTCCGGGGTTAGTAGCAGCATAGTTGCCGAGTATCCACATCATCCAGTAATGCACCATATATAATGGGTAGGACAGGTTTCCAAGGAATACACAAATTTTATGAGCGATGCCTTTAACCCGGGCGCCCGACCCCAGGGCCACCAATAACGGGAAAATGATCATAACAAAGGATATTTCGGTGATCCAGTCTTTATCGGAATGCGGAAAAAGAAATGTGCCAGCCAGCACAGCTGCATATACTAAAAAGGGAATCCTGTTGCGCACAATCCCCTTTAACCTGTAAATAGTAAGCCCTGCCAAAAAAGAGAAGCATACCCGGGCATAGCCGTCTGCAAAAGTAGCATCGCTCCAGCCGCCCATAATATTGCCGCGATACCAGCTTATATAAACTATCCATACTGCTGCAATGCCCAGGAAGATCAATAACACGGTTTTACTGATACGTACCAGCACAAAGGCATACACCAGGTTAATATAATATTCCATACACAATGACCACGCCGGCGCATTTAATGGAAACACATTTCCGTACCGGCCTAATATGGGACAGGGCAACATCAATGCAGAACATAAAAAAGCAAAAAGGATCTTTCCCCAGCCAAACTCCGCAACCGGTGATACCGGTAAAAAAGGATCAAAAAGAAAGGCGATCAAGCCCAATACACTGCCCCATATTACCAGGGGTTGCAGGCGGATCAGCCGGTTAATAAAAAACTTTTTAAGCCCGATCTTATGTATACGGTCGTCATAAGCATACCCGATCACAAAACCCGAAAGGCAAAAGAAAAAATCAACAGCCAGGAACCCGTGCGCAAAAATGCTTTTAGTATAATCCGGAACTATAATTTCGTATATATGAAAAAGGACCACAATAATGGCGGCAATACCGCGCATACCGTCCAATATTTCATAATGTGGCTTTGTTTGCTGAATATCCGGCTGCTGCTGACTTTTGTATTGCTCCATTTATATAATACCTCCCATATAAGGGTCTGTTACAGATATGTTGCCTGTTTCTATATGCCCTGCAAAACGTTGTATAAACCGGCCGTTTCCTTTTACACTCAGGGTAAAATCGTACCAACCGGAAGATCGTTCCAAATTAACCAGAATGTTTTTCTTTTTACCAGGGGCTATATCAAAAAATTGCGTGCCTTTATTGTAAGCATTATCCGCTAAAACGATCGTTTTACTTATGGCACTGTTATTATGCACCTGCAGTTTTACAGCTTCCGCATACCTCCTGTTCAACATTCCTTTTTGGGCGTATTCAAACAGGATATCGATCTCCGGATCATGCGCATCCCCCCTGAACTCCCTGAAAAAACCATTGGGCCCGTCAATATATAAATGATAACGCGCTTCCGGGAATTTGCCAAGCAATAGTGATTCCTGCAATTGCGCGTTTGCGGCTACCGTGTACGCCCATGTTTTCCCCGCTTCATCATTGTAACTATTACCTGCGTACATATTAAACGGCGCGCCTTTAGAATTTTTACCAGTAATAAAACTGAGTATCAACTGCTGCCGGGCGCCGTCCAGTTGGGCATGCACACTCAAATGATAAGGAATGGCGCAGGCAGGCCGCACCCCTTTTTCCTGTAAAGGCAATAAACCCCGGCGCGCTGCTTCAAATGCGTTCTCTTCAGAAATCATTTTTATGGCTGAAGCGCTCAAAGGCTGGGGTACAGTCAGCACTGGTTGTTTTTTGGCTTTTTGGATACTGGTGATCACCGCTTCTTTATTCAAAAAATCCGGCAGCGGGATCGTTTCCCCGTTATAGGGCCGGAACATGGAAGTAAGGTCGCCGCAGACAGCTCTTCGCCAGCTACTGATATTGGCTGAACGGATAGATTTGCTTGTTTTCTTTAAAAAAAATTTCTCAAGGAACATCAGGGTGGAAGTATGATCAAATATCTCTGAATTTACATAGCCTCCTCGGGTCCAGGGCGATGCAACGATCATGGGCACCCGATACCCCAGGCCTACAGGCGCCTGCGTTACAGCATCAAAATCGGACGCCGTATCAATGCCTTCACTTACATTTCCTGATGAGGCATTCTTAGGGATCACAAAAGGCGGAAGATGATCAAAATATCCGTCATTCTCATCATAGTTAAGGATAAAAATGGTTTTCTTCCATACTTCCGGGTTTTGGGTCAAAATATCCAGTGCCTGGGAAACGTACCAGGTGCCGTAAAAAGGCGAGCTGGTGTGATCGGAAAAGCTTTGTGGCGCCACCAGCCAGGACACTGCCGGGAGCTGCCCTGTTTCAACATCCTGCCTGAACCGGTGGAAAATATCTTCCTTAGGTATATCAACCGTCTGGCTTTTTCCTTCGCCATCGGTGAAAGTAAACGGCTCCAGCTTCAGGTAATCGGCTAAATCAATGTTGGTGGTAAAGGCCTTATCAATTAAGTTCTTCTCTTTCTGCGAAAGCTGGTTATAACGTGCCAGCACCTCTTCTGCGCTAAGCTCCGGCTTACTCGTTTTATCACCGTTTTTCCTGAAGAATGCCGATAATTTTACATGGTGCCGCTTAACATATTCAATGGCATTATCACCGTAGTTGCCCAGCCAGTAATCCGTATGACCGTTCAGGTTTGCTGTCCATAATTCGTTTTGATATATCTTCCAGCTGATCCCCTGTTCCTCTAATAACTCCGGGAAAGTTTCCCAGTCCACAAAAACATTATCCCTCGACTCTGCCTGTGCATTGCGCACGGCGGCAATGGAATTTCCATCGGGCTTCGGGCGGATATTGCCGGTCCAAAAGAAAAGCCTGTTAGGCGTAGTGCCTGTTAAAGAAGAACAGAAATAATGATCGCTGATAGTAAAGGCATCTGCAAAGGCATAATAAAAAGGCATGTCCCCACGGTTATAATACCCCATCGTCATGGCCGTTTTATGAGGGATCCATTTATCATATTTTCCGTCGTTGCGCGCAGCGCTCTGATCGGGCCAGTCGTGCGGCAGCCCGCCCTGCCAGGTTATCTTTGTTTTATGAATATCCAAATGAAACGGTGCATGGGCATGTCCTTCTTTACTTTTTTGTACCCATACTTTATTACCGTCAGGCAATTGTTTTGCACGTGGGTCATTAAATCCGCGCACCCCTTTCATACATCCGAAAATATGATCAAACGATCTGTTTTCCTGCATTAAAAAGACAACATGCTCTGCATCGTAGAATGTAGATCCTTTTTCAGCGGGTATAGAAAAGGCTTTTTCAATTGCTGAAAAATTCATGTTGGTCATACCGGCAGCGCCGGCCATTACCGCTGCATTTTTTAAAAACGCCTTCCTTGTCTGGGGCATTATAATTTATTATTGAAAGATAGTTGGCAAGTGTACAAAAAAAAATTACATTTCGCACTTTAAGAACTATAAAGTATACGAAAATGTAACATGTTCCCTTTTTAAAAAATTAAAAAATATTCATTATATTCGGAACGAACCGAAAAATTAAAACAAAGCACTCCGGCTGCTCATTTTTCTGACGTTTATTGTCGTGAAGCATTCTGATCGTTACCGGGACAAAGAATAGTTCGGGCAATAGCAGCAGCGAGGCAGATACAAAAAAATATGAACCATTTACCACATTTGATCACAGACCTGGCGTTAATACTTGGCATTGCTTCTGTCATTACACTTATATTTAAAAGACTGCAACTGCCGCTTATACTCGGCTACCTGGTTGCGGGTATTATTATAAGCCCTAATTTTCATTTATTCCCTAACGTGTATGCCGTTACAGATGTACAGATATGGGGGGAGATCGGCGTTATTTTTCTTTTATTCAGCCTGGGCCTGGAGTTCAGCTTTAAGAAGCTGGCCAAAATGGGGGGATCGGCAACCACGGGAGCCGGTTTTGAAGCAGTGGGTATGGCCGCTATCGGGTTTGGCCTGGGAAAACTTTTAAACTGGCCCTTTATGGATTGTATCTTCCTGGGTGCCTGCCTGACCATTTCCTCTTCTTCGGTTATTGTAAAGAGCTTTGCAGACCTGGGCCTTAAACAAAAGAATTTTGCCCAATTGGTTTATGGGATCCTGGTTGTTGAAGATCTGATCGCCGTAGTGCTGCTGGTTTTGCTGGGCACTTTTGTTGCAAGCCATTCTTTTAATCCCGGGGAGCTGGGCATGTCCATTTTAAAACTCGTTTTTTTCCTTATTATATGGTTTGTGGGAGGCATCCTGTTCATCCCGTCGATCTTAAAACGTGCCAGGAATTTTTTAACGGATGAGATACTGCTCATTGTTGCCATTGCCATGTGCTTCCTTATGGTCTATCTCTCCTCCCAGGCAGGCTTCTCTGCAGCATTGGGCGCTTTTATTATGGGCTCGCTTTTGGCAGAAACCACCAAAGCCGAACGGATCGAGCATTTGGTGATACCGGTAAGAGATCTTTTTGGCGCTATCTTTTTTGTTTCGGTGGGCATGCTGATAGACCTCAATGTAATAAAAGAGCACTGGCTGCCCATATTGCTGATCACGGCTGCCGTTATTTTTGGTAAAAGCATCGTAATAACATTAGGCGCTTTTATTTCCGGCAACAGCTTAAGAACTTCCTTACAAACCGGGATGAGCCTGGCACTGATAGGAGAATTTTCTTACATCATTGCCTCCATGGGTATAAAGTCAGAAGCCGTAAGCGAGCAGTTGTATCCCATTATTATCACCGTATCAGCGCTTACCATCTTTATTGCCCCCTCCCTTACCCTCTCCAGCACTAAAGTATATAACTGGATCAACAGGCACCTTTCACCCAAATGGGAAGCGCGGCTAAACAGGTACAGCGTGGAGGCAACCGCGTTAAGAGCGGTCAGCGACCGGAACCATGTGCTAAAGTTCTTTATCATAAACACTATTGTTTTTTCTGCGATCATTATCGCTGTAATTGTGCTGAGCACGACCTTTCTTTTACCGCGGCTTGAAAAATTCGGGCATCAATTCGCAGGTATTACGTCGGCCATCATTTCAATGGCTGCAATGGGCCCGTTTTTATGGGCGCTGATGATCAGGAATGAAAAAACAGAGCCTTTTGCCCGTATCTATTCCCAACAGCGGTACAGGGGCCCTATATGGATCATGCGCATCATAAAACTGGCGCTGGCGTTATTTTTTATCATCCTGCTGCTGAGAAGTATTTATTCGATAGATATTGCTTTATATGTGGGTATCGCGTTGTTGTTCACCTTACTCATCTTCAGGAAGCGGCTTCAGAAAATGTACGATAATATTGAAGAACGCTTTGTAAAGAATCTTAATAACAGGGAGATAGAACAACAGATCCTTATTGCAGAGCAGGATGCCCGCCGCAGAAATCAAAGTCTTGCGCCATGGGACGCCCATCTTACCACATTTGACGTGTCGCCGGAAGCTGTGCATATTATAGGCAAAACGCTGCAGGAATTACAGTGGCGGGAGCGCGTAGGCATTAATGTGGCGATGATCAAAAGAGGTGTTATGAACATTCTTCCACCCGACCGGGACGAAAAGATCTACCCTAACGATAAATTATACATCATTTGTACGGATAGCCAGGAACGCCGGATGAATGCGTTACTGCGCCCGGATAAAAAGATCCTGCAGGATGCAAAAGATGTTGAAATGAAACTGGAACAGTACACTATCGATGCGGATTCTCCGTTTATTAACCAAACCATCCGCGAAAGCGATATCCGGAACAAAGCGCATGGCATTGTGGTGGGCATAGAGCGGAATGGCGAGCGCTTTTTAAATCCCGAATCGGACTGGGTTTTCCTGGAGGGCGATCTTGTATGGATCGTTGGAGAAAAGAAACTCATCAACACGATTACGGAATAAGTATTGTATCACTTTAATTTGTAAGTATCACCCGGCTTTGCGGCCTCAACTTTTTGCCGGTTGCCGGTGGCTGCTTTGTTACAGCCGTTTTGGGCAAAGTACCATATCGCGGCTATGGCAGCAACTGCAACCAGTACCCATAAAATAATATTCCCCTGTCTCCGGGGTTCGTCATCAGGCAATAGTTGTTCGCGCATTTTGGCTGTTGTAGTTTCTTTATCTCCTACTAACGTGGTATGACTGGTGTTTTCACGTACCACCTTTCTTGCAGCTACATTTGTAAAAGGTAATAAAGAAGCTTCCGCAGGTATAAATTTTACAGTATGATCAGCAGCAATAAGCACTCCAAGACCAGGCCATATTACTTCTTCCTCTTTTAGCAGCCTTGCATCTATTTCTTTTCCAAATGAATCAATTTTGTTGAAAACCTCGCTTCTTGCTATATTTCCGTTAGCGGCTAACCAGTTGTAGAGCTCATCATTATGCAAAGCGTCTACCGGGTTTTGAGCAGCCTGAAAAGCTACAGTCCAGCCCGGCGCTGATATGGCCCGTTCGATCAGATCGTTATTTGCCTGTTTAGGCTTCAGCTCAAAAACACCCAAGTATGGAATCGCAAGTTTTTTATATTCCAGTAAATATTTTGTAAGCAGGTCAAACATTTTACACCAATTTAAAAACGAATATAGCATTTCAAAAATTAATCGCTGAAAGGTGCGCCGGAAGTTTCTTTCCTTTTTCAACTTATCAACTCTCAACTTTCAACTCACCACCGCACTGAACCTGCTAATTATTTCGTTAAGTTTGTAAGGTTTAAAATCTATACTGAGCATGAAATTAATGACCAGCAAATATTCTGAGCCCTCCGTTAGCATTGCATTATTATTATTGCGGCTGACCGCGGGCGCTTTAATGTTAGCCAACCACGGCATGAAAAAAATATCAAACTTCAGCCATATAGCTGCAAAAGGCTTTGCAGACCCGTTTCATATCGGTTCCAAAGCATCGCTAAGCCTTACCATATTTGCCGAAGTATTTTGTTCGGCATTGATCATTGCCGGTCTGCTTACAAGGATAGCGGCTATCCCGCTGATCATTGCTATGATCGTTGCATTATTTATAGCGCATGGCGGCCAGATCTTTGGCGATGGAGAGTCCGCAGGCATCTATCTCGCCATTTATATTACTTTATTTTTGGTGGGCCCGGGCAAATACAGTCTCGATAAAAAAATAGGTAAATAATAGTTATATTTTATGAACGCACAAACAAAACAACGGGCACAGCTGCCGGCACCACTTTATGAAAAACTAAGCCCCTACTTTACTGAGCATGCTGGCAACTGAGCAATATGAAAACCCGGCGGGCTATCCTCCCAAATATCCGCTGGAGGAAACAGAAAACAAACCGTCTTTTGTCAAAAACCTGTATAGCATTATTATTTATCTGGGTATCGGGTATTTACTTTTAAGACGCTGGGACCTTTTACTGCTGATCTTCGGCGTGGTATTATTACACGAAGCAGGACATTTGCTGGCAATGAAATATTACCAATATGCAGATGTAGGTATTTTCTTTTTACCCTTTATTGGCGCATTTGTACAAGGCAGCAAAAAAGAAATCAGTCAAAAGCAAAGTGCCGTAATACTTTTAGCAGGACCATTGCCGGGAATATTGCTGGGCATTATCCTTTCTTTTATCGATCGCCACGGCAATATATACCTGGGTGCCATGCCGCTGCAGCTTGCAGCACAAATGCTGATATGGGGCAACCTGCTTAATTTATTACCTGTTTATCCGCTGGACGGCGGGCAATTGCTTAACCGGGTCTATTTTAATGAAGAAGGCATCTTAAGCAATATCTACTTTATTATTTCCGCAATTATTATTATATGGTTGTCGGTAAGTACTCAATTCTATCTTCTGCTTATTATACCGGCCTTGTTTATTTATAAATATGTAGCTTCTTTCAATTATATAAAGCTAGAAAAAGACATGGCTCAATCCGGCATCGACCTGAACATTTCATACGATCAGTTAAAGGATGAAGATTACTGGCAGATAAGAAAAATACTGATTCGCCACCTGCCGGTTTTACAGCAAATTGATCCCGGTCCTCCTTATGAGTACAGCCCAAAAGAAGAAAGAGTGGCGCAGGAAGTTGACCATATTTTACAAAGAAACCTGTTGATGGATATGCCTGTTGCAGGTAAAATCATCCTGGCGCTTGTATGGGGCGTGGCCATTGCACTGCCCTGGCTGCTTCATATAGATTTCCTGTTATTAAAATATTTTATGCGATAGATGTAACTTTATTGCATAAAAAATCAGGAAAATGAATGAGCCGCAAGCATTTTGCATACCCTATCTAAAGGGGTAATTATTGAAGCGAACCGACGTAACAAATAAAAAAACTAAAAAATATACAAATGAAAATACCCAAAGGCCACCAGCCCCTTATGTCCTACCTTATTTTAAAAAATGCAGGAGGGTTTATTGAATTTACAAAAACCGTTTTTGGCGCTACCGAAGTTTTTAAAAGTTACCGCGACAATGATAATAAAATAATTATGCATGCGGAAGTGCAAATCAATGGATGTAATATAATGTTCGCCGATATGAACGAGTTTTATAGCGTAGCCAATGCGAATCTTTTTATTTATGTTGACGATGCGGACCAAACCGTAAAAACGGCGCTGGAAAATGGCGCCACTATTATCAATGAACTTGCCGACCAGGACTATGGCCGCAGCGGCGGTATAAAAGATCCGTTCGGAAATGTTTGGTGGGTAACAAGTTTGAAATAAAGTGGTGAATTGTGAATGAAGAATAATTTTCAGAGGAACCGCTGCCTTAGTTCCGGTGTGGGTATCATGCAGGCATCCGTTTTTCCAAACCATTTATACCGGTTCATGGCAATAATATTATAAAAAAAATCTCTTATAAACTTAGGAATAATCAAAAAAACTGCCATCAGTTTAGAAGGATAGGATAAGGCGCCGGCAACCTTTAAAGCCGCATCAGATCGGGTATATACTTTTTCTCCGTCAATATACACGAACGACTTTAAATGATCTTCCGGCAGGCCAAATGCGGCAAGCAATTGCTTTCCCGCTTCCGATTGCAACGATGCAAACCTGAAAATATGCCGCCTGTCTCTTTTAATTACAAACTGCACCGCCCCATTGCATAAATTACAAACACCATCAAAAAGAATAATATGACGGGGCACCTCCATGTTATTATTTTTGATCCACCGTAAAATAAACCTTTGTTTCAGTTTTTTCCAATGTTCTGGTCGGATCAGGCGTAATGCTGTCAAGCCTGAACAGGTATTTCTGATTTTCTGCCGATAATGTGTACACTTCGCTCAGTCCTCTTCTGTCACAATCAGGACCGGCGCATAGCTGTATATTCCGTTCGCTCTTATTACCGATTACCACATTCAGAACCGCCACGGCCTCTCCTGCTCTAATACAACGGGCATTCATCGGACAACGGCTTTCTTTTATTTCTTTAAGTGTAATCAACAGCTCCCCGGTTTTTTGTTTTTCGTTCACCTTTAAAATAAAAGCACTGGCCGCTGCAGTCACAGGTTTAGAACCGGTTCCGCAGGATATGCATAACAGCAGGCCACAAATAATCCAGTATTTCATAGAGGTATACTATTGTAATGCAAAGCTATAAAACCGGCAGTTTCCAGCCATTATGATAAACAGGCTTTACCAGTTGGCTCGCCTTGTCAATATTGAACTTATTTTTTGTTTCATCCCAATAAATCTTTTCCCCGGTACGCACGGCAATATTTCCGAAATGGCTGACGATAGCTACTTTAGCTCCTGCCTCAAAGGGGCAGTTCAGCGCTTCCTTTTTACGAGATTTTACGACATCAATAAAGTTGGCAGCATGTTTTTCAAGCCCGTTATCGGCTACTTTTGTCCAGGCAACGGCTTCCATTTTATTTTTTTCGGGTTTTACTTCCCAACCACCCCGGTTCAGCAGCAGCGTTCCGTTTTCCCCGATGAAGGCAATGCCATGCTGCATATCATATAACCCCACACCGGTTGCCATATTATGCTCCCAGCTCATCTGGAAATCACCAAAATCATACAGAGCAGTCTGAATATCCGGCGTTTCGCGGGCATCATCCGGAAATACATATTTTCCGCCGGTAGCCATTACAGATTTAGGAATGCCGGCCTTCATGCCCATTAAAACCATATCAATTAAATGCACTCCCCAATCGGTCATTAAACCTCCTGCATAATCCCAGAACCAGCGGAACTCGTAATGGAACCTGTTTTTATTAAACGGTCTTTTCAATGCAGGGCCCAGCCACATATTATAATTTACACCGGCCGGTACAGGAGCATTGGGCACAACAGGCAAAGGATTCGTACCGCCCCTGTACATCCACGCTTTTGTTGACGCAACTTTTCCCAATTTGCCAGAGTGCACAAAAGCAATAGCATCTTTAAAATGCTGCTGGCTGCGCTGCCACTGTGCCACCTGTACAACCCTGTTATAGCGTTGTACCACTTTATTCATCAACTGTGCTTCATATATTGAGTTTGCAACCGGTTTTTCGCAAAAAACATCTTTGCCCGCAGCACACGCATCGGACATTATAAGGCAATGCCAGTGATCCGGCGTTGCCACCACCACTATATCCACATCTTTATCAGCAAGCAGCCTGCGATAGTCGCCGTATATTTTAGGTTTGATATTCAATTTATCAAGCTCTGCCTTTCTCTGATTCAATATATTTTCATCAATATCGCATAAAGCAACGCAGCGTACCTCGGGTACTTTTAATAAGGCGTTTAGATTGCTCCATCCCTGTCCCTTGCAACCCACAACACCTAACCCGATAGAATCGTTGGCCGAAATATTTTTTTTAATTGCTGCAAGCAGGTCTGCTGAAAGTAATGATCCGGCTCCGAGGATCGCTGTTTTTTTAATAAATGCTCTACGATAATTCATTTGGCTTTTTTGAATATTAAAATTTTAGTCGCTTAAGTTTCTGAAGGTTTAATATATTTGACGAACATACACGCACTCAATAAAATGTTCCATACCTGTCTGAACCGGTTTTACCCGGATCGACACCATAAATTCACATATTAGCTTATAAAAATAAATATACAGAACTATTAATGCAAACAATTATGAAAAAAATATCGGTGTTGATGGTGATTTCCTTTTTAAATACTGTGGTATCAGCACAATGGCAAACATTATTCAACGGAAAAGACCTGAGCGGCTGGAAACAACTCAACGGGAAAGCCCGGTATGAGGTCAAAAATGGTGAGATCGTTGGCACCAC
>JASGEW010000049.1:0-2620 GCA_047606125.1 Niabella sp.
CTAAAGAGAAAATCAACGTGTCAAAAAATCCAAATGTTATTCGCTTTTTAACTTACCTTTCGTAATTAGTAATCTTTAATCATAATTACTGAATTGTGCTATTGCTTCCAAACTTTCAAAGAGCTTTTCAATAAAGTGCACAAAATCGTGCACCGCTTGAAATCTGCTGATATCGCGGGTTTGAACCACTTAGCGCCTTGAACGCCATATCATTTTTTTTGTAAACTTTTCAGAAGAACTAACGTGTATTTTCTACACTATTTTTTGTTTTGGGATTGCAAAGGTAATACCATTTTATCAAATCACCAAAATTATTTTTTATTTTTCTGAATTTCTTTTCGAAGAACTTGATACCGAATGAGTATCTTTTGCTTTGGGGTTGCAAAAGTAAACTCTTTTTTGAAACGGCCAAATCTTTTTTTGAAATTCTTTCCAAGAACTGACCCCGATCTACCTGATTTTCAATCGGGGTGCAAATATAGCCCTTTTATTCACACTAACAAATACTTCTTCCTTTTTTTCTTGGTTAAACTTAAATGCATAATCATATATGTAATAACAGCGCTCCATGCATCCTGTAAAAAAATAATAATGAAAACAGTCTTCTCAGTAGCATGTATATTAGCAACATTGTCAGCCCCGGCCCAGCAACCCCTATCGCCTCTACTCTTAAAACCAATGCCATTTTACAGGGATTCCTTATCCGCAAAAACGAAACCCTTCAGACCTCAAATCGCCAAACCGAAAAGACCTTTATGTGTTTATGCCCCTGTTATCAATCCTCACACACTTAAAAAGCTGAACGATCAAAATATGATCGCTACTTTATACCCCGATAATATGCCTTGTATTATACCGGCCGATAAAGGCTCAATGCCTAATGCATTTAACAACAGGCAACCGGTTCCCAAAATGCCTAATTTGTGGCAGAAAGATTCGATTTAATGCATACAATCCCCGCAAGGAAAAACAGATAAGAACACCTAAATTAGCGGGAAACTCTTTAACTATTAAAGATCAAACATTTTCCTAAGTTGTATTATCAGTTCCTTTACCCCCTCGGTCGCAGGCTTTTCAATAGCTACCAGGTTATGCATGGGCTTTACGTAAGGAATGCTTTTGTCCACAACAAATTTGGGATTGTATATGGGTACCAGGTCTATCAACCCGGCAGCAGGGTATACAACCAGTGAAGTGCCCACCACCACAAAAATATCTGCAGCCATTGATATTGCAGCTGCCTTTTCAATCATTGGCACCGCTTCACCAAACCACACGATATCGGGACGAAACTGCCCGCCATCCGGCGCCAGGTCGCCAATATTTATATCTCCTTTTATTTCGTAAGACGGCGACAAAGAAGCTATACTTCTCATTTTAAAAATTTCCCCGTGCAAATGAGTAACTTTTGATGATCCCCCACGCTCATGCAGGTCATCTATATTTTGAGTAATAATATCCACATCAAAGTATTTTTCCAGTTCAGCCAGGCCGGTATGAGCTGCATTGGGCATTGCTGCTGCTGCCTGCCGCCGGCGCATATTATAAAAATCAAGCACCAGCGACGGGTTCTTTCTCCATCCTTCGGGCGATGCCACTTCGGTTACATCGTACCCTTCCCAAAGGCCATCGCTATCCCGGAAAGTTTTTAAACCGCTTTCCGCGCTGATGCCGGCACCGGTTAATACCACCAGTTTTTTCTTCATGAAATAAACTTAATTATTCTTTTTGAATAGTGATCGTATTTTTTCTTTTAAGCTTTTTAATGAAAAAAAGCAACAGAACAACTCCCAGCCATAAAGGCCATATTGTAAGCAGGCCGATAAAAATATCTCCAAAGATGCTACTTCCATCGTTAAACGCAGCAACTATTCTACTCCCAAGCCCCGGTTTATCATTTTCGGAATCGTAGCCATTTTTCGCTTCAAAATAAACAAGGTTGATCGTACTGTATTTAGCCTCTCCTGAAAGTTGCGCCAGTCTTGACGCTGCCGATTCTATATCTTCCTGGATATCGTTGATTTCCTGCTGAACGCTCAATACATCTTCCATCTTGCCGGCCTGTTTCAAAAATTCCTGGTATTTGGAACGGGTCGCTTTACGTGTTTCCAGCCTGGCTTTTGTATCGATGATTTTACCTGTAACATCTTCCGAAGTAATGCTTCTTTGCAATTGCCTGGCATCTTTTACAGCCAGCCCGTTTACCAGGTTTTCAAATTGCAGAACAGGAACTTTAATTACCATATTCGTTTCATTTTTATAATCGGTATTGTTATTATCTTCTTTAGAAATATAACCACCGCATTTCCTTACAATGTTTCTTACAAAAGAAGCATAATCGTTATTGTTTTTTACTTTGAACGTAACATTGGCGGTTTTAATTATTTTTTTATCCCAATCGACCGGCGTTAGGCTTTGTTCATCGGCCGCAGGCGAAGCCGGGAATGATGAACTGAAACTTGTATCAGCCAACACCAGCGTTTTAGCGTTATCTATAATAAACGAATAAATTAATTGCGTATAATTTTGTATCTTTACAAGAAAAAATGCAAAAACTATCTATTGTACAAAAAGAGAAAGTTGAGAACTTAATTTCGGAATATTTCAAAAAAAATGATGA